>JBBRQP010000008.1:0-68884 GCA_038226175.1 Gloeobacterales cyanobacterium | reverse complement strand
GGGTGACGATTGAAGAAGTGGAAGAGCGATTAGAGCAACGATGTCGTAGTTTATCAAAGCAGACCGAGTTGCTCAAGAGATACTTGTTCTACCACTGGTGGCCCAGAACAAAAACCTGCTAATCAAACGGAAAGAGTATTATCTAGTGTATTAACTCATCTTGCGGTATCCACACCGAGACTGAACCCGCATTACAGCAAAATTCCCCCCACCCTTTCTCGTTAGTTTTGATGGGTTCTTTGATGTGTTCAGTCAGATCAAAATATGTTTTATTACTTTGACTGACTTCCATCCATTTACGACCAGCATCACCATTACTGAGAATAACAGCCACCCCACCAGGATGAGCTTCATCACCCAGTCGTGTCCAACCAATAGTATTAGCGTGATCAAAATAGTCAAACTGCTCACCAAAGGCATACTTTTGGCGAACCTCTAAGAACTTATCGATTAGCCATTGATGACTATCCATCCAAATTTCATATTCATTGCCATCTTTGCCGTGATCCGTATAATGCGCCCCATAGTAGTCAGCATAAAAAATACAAGGATAGCCATCTCTACGCAACAAAATGAGTGCATAGGCTAAGGGCTTGAACCATGGCTCTACCACAGACTCTAAGGACTGAAGGGGCTGCGAATCGTGATTGTCGACTAGGGTTACGGCAAGGGCAGGCTGTTGTAAAACCAAGCTATTATCAAAAATTTGACGTAGGTCATAGCTGTTGCCGGCCTTACTTGCAGTACTGAAGTTGTAGTGGAGCGGAGCATCAAATAACATCACATCTCCACCAGTCACCGAGATGAAGTGATGCAAGGCTTCAATGTCACCGGACCAATACTCACCTACTGCAAATAAGCGCCGTTTAGCTTGCTGACGGCAGCGGTTAAGCCACTCCGGGAAAAAGCCCGCCTCCACATGTTTCACGGCATCAAAGCGGAATCCATCAACGTTTGTTATATCAACATACCAAGCGCCCCAATCATCTAACCGTTGCCGAACTTCCTGATCCTCAACATCTAAATCACACCCCATCAGATAGTCAAAAACACCTTTCTCTAAATCAACTTGATGACTAAACTCTTTGCCTTTGAAAAGATAAATTGCATCTTGACCTTCATTGTGAGCATTGTAGTCAACTGCGTCAAAATGCCACCAATGCCACTCAGCATCAGAATATTTACCTTGACGCCCCGCAAAAGTAAAGTGTGTCCAGACTTTTACGGGTTGCATCTCGCCGATTGCTTCATAACGATTATCGGGATTAAGAGGAATCGCTTCGGTTTCTTCTTGAGCATCTGCACCCATCATATGATTAATTACTACATCAGCATAAACCTGTATTTTCACAGCTTGCGCCGCAGCAATCGCGGTAATGTATTCATCTTTAGTGCCATACTTGGTGCGGATCGAGCCCTTTTGATCAAACTCACCCAAGTCGTAGATATCGTAACTGCCATACCCCACATCACTACTACCCCCAATCCCTTTATAGGCAGGAGGTAACCATAGCGAAGTAATGCCCACCTCGGCTAACGCTGGAGCCTTTTCCTTTAATTCGTTCCATAAATTACCATCTGGCGGAATATACCAGTGGAAAAACTGCATCATCACACCGTTCAGTTCAGTCATGACTGTCTCCAGATTATTGATTGAGTGGCAGCACCAAGGCTATTAACCCTTTAACTTTGGTTCAGTCCTGGCGAGTGTAGTCTACTTTTAGATCGAAAATTGAGAGTGGATCATCTAGCTAATGACATGGACAGGCTACCCATCACTTTTTAGGAGGAAATTGTAAAACCTGTTTAGTTTACTACTAATTTAAATTTTCTTCAACTGAGCCATCTCCCATCAGTTGAGTTGCAGAAAAGTTACTATACTGCCCAACAGCAGGTAGCATAAAGTCACTGTCCACTAAACCGGGGCAAGGTCAAAACCAAAAATCCCCGTATCTTTAGGGCGGGGAGTGTCAACCTAAATCCAATCAGAGTAGACCTATGAACCAAAAATCAACCAAAATCACGGTCAAAACAGTAATAGAATCGGTCGTCCGCGCTGAAGTCATCGAAGCTACGAGTACGGATTTTTTGGCTCAATGCCTTGACCGCGAGGAGTTAGAATTTACCCGCCCACCCGCCTTTGGTTCATTGGTCAAGGCCGTTGATGAAGAGCGTAATAGCGATATTTATGGCATTGTTTATTTTGCCACTACCTCCTCAATTGACTCAGTCCATCGCGCCCGCGCCTTAGGGTTATCAGTTCAACAATTACGCGATGAGCAACCACAAATTTTTGAGATGCTCAAAACTGAATTTCGCTGTGTGATCGTAGGCTATGGCGAAGGGCGCAGTATCTATCAATATTTACCCGCCCATCCGCCTCAAATTCATCAACCCGTGAACGTGTGTAGCTTAGTCGAAGTAGCACGATTTTCTCAGGAGCTGACCTTTTTGCGGACGTTGTTGCAAGTTTCTGGTGCGCCCGTCGATGAATTGGTCGCTGCGTCCTTGCGCCAAGGCTACCAAGCTCACAACCGCTCCCGCGACTGGCTGGTACAAGCTGGGCGCGAAGTCAGTCTTTTGCTCAAAGATGATTACGACCGTCTCAGTGCATTAGTGAGACGGTTACAGCCTTAGATCGGAAACAAAAACGGCGAAATTACGTCTTATATGAGTCAAATCACAATATTGACCATAATTTTCATGTTAAACGCTTAGCTAGCAAGTGTTAAGGCAAGAATTGATGCTATTGTGAGAGCGCGAAACCCCTAATTTCTTGTTACCCCATGCCCCAAGCCATCCTTGATGTAATTGTTACCAAAGCCGCTGCTATTTGCTGGGAAGAGTACCAAAAGAACTCGCGGATGCCAATGGTTGACGTGGTAGTAGAAGGACTACTCCGTGAATGTGGTCTCCAAGCCGCTTCCGATGAACAGTTAA
Source organism: Gloeobacterales cyanobacterium (assembly GCA_038226175.1). Classification (GTDB taxonomy): domain Bacteria; phylum Cyanobacteriota; class Cyanobacteriia; order Gloeobacterales; family Anthocerotibacteraceae; genus JBBRQP01. The sequence goes on along the minus strand of JBBRQP010000008.1, from coordinate 65,944 downwards.
AGTCTCTAGCCCGTGAGACTAGTCAACGATTTCAGAATATGCTCTTACGCAGTCGTTTTGCTGATAATCAGCAGGATATACAGTAATTTATTGCCTACTTTCAAACCTGAGTGGATTGCTTCAGCCGCTTTAGCCCAAAAACGCCATCTCTCCATACATCACATCCAAAAATTAGCTGCCCGCAGAAATTCAACAGCAAGTAGAACAGTTATCGTTAGTCGAGCTAGAGCATAGTTGACGCAAGAAACTTGACATAGCCATAAGACACCTTGATTAATATGCCCGACTTGGTCAAATAGCCGAAAAATGAGTGCTTGCCGTTACGCCAAGCCTAGACAGCCAAAGCCTATACTAGAGATTTTCCTCTACACTAGAATGATGGCAGCCTATCCTTTTTGGTCAAAGATGGTCAGTTATCTCAAGCCCAACACCACAGCGTTGTTATTGGGTATTGGGTCGCTACTGGTAACAAATTTGTTGGGGGTGTACATTCCCTGGCGCATCAAAGATACAGTAGATAGTCTGGGTAAAGGTATCAATAATGCCAGTCTAGCGACTAATTGTCTATGGTTAGTAGGTCTAGCGATTGTGATGCTGGGTGTCCGGGTTTATTCACGACAACTCTTGTTTGGGATTGGGCGACAAGTTGAATTTAGTATCAAAAAACGCTTGTTTGAACATCTTTTACAGATGGCTCCATCTTACTTTGGTCAAAACTCTGCTGGTGATTTGATTAGCCGTGCCACCAATGATGTGGACAATATCCGTCGCCTTTTAGGGTTTTCGGTGTTGAGTATTGTCAATACTTTTTTTGCTTATCTATTTACCTTGCCCCTGATGATAGCGCTAGACGGTCAGCTGACCTTTTTATCCATGTTGGTTTATCCAATCATGCTCAGTGTGGTGCTGGTCTTTAGTAGTCGTCTGCGCGAAGAGCAACTCGCCGTGCAAGAAGAGATCGGCGATGTCAGTAATTTGATTCAAGAGGATCTCAGTGGGATTGCGCTAATTAAAGTTTATGCCCAAGAAGAAAACGAACGTCGGGCTTTTCAGGAGCGCAACTATCGGCTACGGGACGCTAACGTGCGTCTGGCACTAAGCCGTAACCTGTTATTTCCTATCCTTGGTGGCATGGCAGCAGCGAGTGTGATTATTATCATTGCTTTTGGCGGACCGCGTTTAGCCGCCGGGACTCTGACCATTGGTTCACTGACAGCTCTGACGGTCTATGTCGAACGGCTAGTTTTTCCCACCGCATTATTAGGGTTTACAATTACCTCTTTCCAACGTGGACAAGTCAGTATCGAACGCATCGAATCGATCATTGATGCCCCGCCTTCGATCCAAGATGCTCCCAATGCTCAAAGCCTGAGTACGGTAGAAGGTCTAATTCGAGCACAGGATCTGACTTTCACCTATCCGGGTATCAAAACGCCAGCCCTAGACCATGTGAGTTTTGTGATCAAACCCGGTGAAGTCGTCGCTGTGGTCGGTGCTGTGGGATCAGGTAAAACGACCCTTGCCAATGCCCTGTGCCGTTTACTTGAAATCGAGGCGAACCAGCTTTTTTTGGACGAGCACGATATTACTCAGTTGCGGTTGACGGACTTGCGTTATCAGATGGCTTATGTACCGCAAGAAAGCTTTTTATTTGGAGCCACAGTTGCCGAGAATATCCGCTACGGTCGTCCTGATACCGCCCTGGATAAAATTATTGAGGCGGCAAAATTAGCTCGGGTTCATGATGAGATTATGACATTTCCCCAGGGTTATGAAACTCTCGTTGGTGAGCGTGGGATCACCCTATCTGGTGGTCAGCGTCAGCGGGTAGCCTTGGCGAGAGCTTTGATCATGGATTCGCAGGTACTCATTCTCGATGACGCGCTCTCTAGTGTGGATAACGAAACTGCCGAAAATATCCTTAATAATCTCAGTAGCCAGAGCCGTAAGACTGTCATTTTTATTACCCATCGCCTGACGGCGGCCGCCCGTGCCGACCGCGTGCTCGTACTCGATCAAGGTCATCTGGTTGAATGCGGGTCACCCGAGCAACTATTACAGGCTAATGGCTTTTATCGGCAGTTATGGGTGCAATATCAGATGGAATCAGCCGTAGTTGCCTAGGTGCATAGGCACGATTTTTTGTAGTCTCTCGCTAGGTAGTAGAGCGCAATCACGTAATCTAGGTAAAATCAACACTTGCAATCTCTGATCTAACGTTATTTTGTTATCTACAATACATTCCCCTTGCGCACAGCAAATTATGCTAGCGGTCTAACAAAGATTTTTCTTTTTAAGGAAGGGAACATGAGCGGCAACGAGTCACGCGTCAAAGCAATTCATGAAATAACTAATCGGGCAACAAAGCCTGCCAAAGCACCAAAACGTTTAGAAGAACTCTGGGCAGCGGATGTATTTACCCTGGCTAAGATGCAAGAACGCTTGCCCAAAACTGTCTTCAAATCTCTCAAAAAGACGATCGAATCGGGCGAAAAACTGGATGCATCGGTCGCTGATGCCGTAGCTGCAGCGATGAAAGATTGGGCTGTTTCTAAGGGTGCGCTATATTACTCCCACGTCTTTTATCCTTTAACGAATGCCACTGCCGAAAAACATGATGGTTTTATCTCGGTACAAAGTGACGGCTCGGTCATCTCCGAATTTGCTGGTAAATTGCTGATTCAGGGGGAACCTGATGCTTCTTCTTTCCCTAATGGTGGGATTCGTTCGACCTTTGAAGCTCGCGGCTATACTGCCTGGGATGTCACAAGCCCAGCCTATGTCATGGAAACAGACAATGGCATGACCCTGTGTATTCCGACGGCTTTTGTGTCGTGGACGGGTGAAGCTCTCGACAAAAAAACACCTCTCTTGCGTTCGATCGCAGCGATGAATAAAGCGGCAACCCGGGTACTCAAGCAATTGGGTAACACAATGGTTGCACCCGTCAACTCTAGCTGTGGCGCCGAGCAAGAATATTTCTTGGTCGATGCCAATTTTGCTAACTTACGCCCTGACTTACTCTTGACAGGCCGTACATTGTTTGGTAGACCCTCGCCCAAGGGTCAACAATTTGAAGATCATTACTTCGCGGCAATCCCTGAGCGCGTGCAAGTCTTCATGCAAGATGTCGAAGAAAGACTCTATCGCTTGGGCATCCCCGCCAAGACCCGCCACAACGAAGTCGCCCCCGGTCAGTTTGAAATCGCGCCTTACTTTGAAGCGGCGAACGTCGCGAGTGACCACCAACAATTGTTGATGACGATCTTGCGTAATACTGCCAAACAACATGGCTTTGTCTGTCTACTCCATGAGAAGCCCTTTGCTGGCATCAATGGTTCAGGTAAGCACGTCAACTGGTCGGTGGGCAATGCTACCCAAGGTAATCTCTTAGACCCCGGTGACACTCCCCATGCCAATGCCCAATTCCTGCTGTTTTGTGGCGCAGTGATTCGGGGAGTTCACAAATACGGCCCTTTACTACGTGCGGTCATTGCTTCTGCGAGTAATGATCACCGTCTAGGGGCTAACGAAGCACCGCCTGCGATCATCTCGATTTATTTAGGTTCTCAGCTCGAAGATGTATTCGAGCAAATTCGTCAGGGTGCTTTGACTGGTTCTCAGGCTAGAGGAGTCATGCACTTGGGTGTAGATACCCTACCGGAATTGCCCAAAGATGCTGGAGACCGTAACCGTACTTCGCCTTTTGCCTTTACGGGTAATCGTTTTGAGTTTCGTGCGGTGGGCTCCGGTCAGTCTGTGTCTGGACCTTTGGTGGCGATGAACACGATCTTGGCAGATTCTCTTGACTGGATCGCTAACAAACTTGACGCTGAATTAGCTCAAGGCACCGAACTCTACGCAGCCATTCAAACCATCCTCAAGGAAGTGATTGAAGAGCATGGCGCAGTCGTCTTTAACGGTAATGGCTATTCCGATGAATGGCACCAACTTGCCGCTAAACGGGGTTTGGCTAACTTGCGTACGTCCGCTGACGCGCTGCCGGTTCTTAAGCAAGAAGATATCCGTGATCTGTTTGACAAGTCTGGCGTACTGACGCCTGTTGAGTTGGCTAGCCGCTTTGAGACCTACGCTGAGCAGTACCTCAAATCAATCGAAGTGGAAGCCAAGCTCGTTGTGAGCATGTCCAAAACGATCATCTACCCAGCCGCTGTCAAGTACCTTTCGGTCTTAAGCGAAACGATTAGCAGTTTGGATGGCTTGGGTATTACCCTCGAAAGAGAAACTGTTAAGACGATTGCCACCTTGGTTTCTTCGATGATGGCTAAAATCAAAACTCTTGATGAAAGCATTGAGAAGCATGATTTTGCAGCCCTCGAAGACCATCTTCAGTTTGCGGCTCAGACAATCCGCCCGCAAATGGATGATGTACGCGTCGATGTAGATGCTCTCGAAGCCGAAATCGCCGATGAACTGTGGCCATTGCCTACTTATCAAGAAATGCTTTTTATTAAGTAGTGCTTGAACTTTAAGTATAAAAAAGCCGCTTCCACAAGAGCGGCTTTTTTGTTTATCAAAAATTTGCTGCGCTGCTACTGATGCTTGATTGCGAGCGTAAAGTGGCCGGCTGAGTGTTTGAGCCCAACTTATGCCTACGGTTACGCAGCGATGCTGTAGTCGCGCAACATTTTTCTAAGCTCAATCACATGCATTTCTTCTTTGCCAATGATCGTACGGGTATATTCTTCGAGGAAGACACTACGGTCTTGCACAGTAACAAGGAGCTGTTTATAAAGCGCGAGCGCGGCTTTTTCATGGTTAAAGCTCTCTTCCAAAACATCCCGGATTGCGTGACGGTGAGTTTCCTCAATCGGTGCAATCTTAAGACTTGGATGACCGTCGAGTCCTGTCAAGATCTCCCCAGCTTGCTGAGCATGAAGAAGTGATTCACTAGCTTGAGCCTTAAAAAATTGTACAATCGGCAAACGGTTAGGACCGGTCACCATCAGCGAAAAGTGAGTGTAACGGACAACTCCCGCCAATTCGTATTCCATAATTGCATTAAGCAAAGCAATCGTTGCTTCGAGATCAAGTTCTTGCACAGTCATCCTTCAATAAAAATCTTTCTCATTGTGGCTGATTTGGCAGCATTATGGTGAAAGTTGTGTATCCATCGACACTCATCGCCGTAATTGTACCTCTGAGTTGTTTGATTAAACTTTTGACTAGGGCAAGACCTAAGCCAGTGCCGCCTTGCTGCCAGGGATTATCGTTGGGAATGCGATAAAACTTCTCAAACATACGCTCCAATTCTGGGGGCGCAATTGATGTACCAGTGTTACTCACTGTAAAGCGAAAGGCTTTATTTTCCATATCTGCTCGCATCACAATCGTCCCTTGGGCTGTGGTGTATTTGCAGGCATTATTTAAGAGTTCGGTCAGAATACGGTGGAGTTTGGCGGTATCACAGAGCAATGGCGGGAGCAGCTCGGCGATCGTCAAATGAAAGGTCTGTTGTTGTTTATGGGTACGGATCAGATAAGGGGCAACCAAAGAAGGTAACCATTGCTCTAGGTAGATGGGCTGTAGGTTAACAGGATTGGGATCATCAGCCTCAATGCGCTGTAACTCCAAAAGGTCATTGATGAGATTGATTTCGCGGGTACATTCATTTTCAAGAATTTCCATATAACGTTGTCCGCGAGGTTCCACAACATGCTCTTTGAGCATCACTACCGCCATTTTGATATTGGTCATGGGGGTACGTAACTCATGAGATACCGTACTCAGAAAATCATTTTTGAGCTGGGCTAGTTTTTGTAATTCGGCTACTTGACTTTGTGCTTCCTGATAGAGGCGGGCTTGACGTAGGGCAATGGCGCATTGATTGGCTACTTGCTCGACCAGACGAATCTCCAAGGCATCAAAGCCTTGCCCCGGCGGATGAGTCAAAACCAAATTGCCAATTACCCTAAGGTCATGGGAAATGGGGCAAAATAAATAATCGGCAACCGTCTGAAAACAAGCCACTTGACCAATCTGTGCCGATTGAGCATAGTAGTGTTCGCCAGCCAGAAGCTGTGCATACACCTCATGGGCTTCATGCATAGGAATATTGGTGCCAGCAAAGGAATGGCGATTTCTGTGCTTTTTATATTCATAAGTAAGCGTCGCTAGTTGCTGCTCTTGGTCGTGGAATGCAACCAAACAGCGATCAGACTTAGTCGTCAAGCCCAACTCCCAGTACCGCTGTTTTAAAGATATGCTGCTCGTCTAGGCTATCGCGCACCTTATCGGTGATGCGTTTGAGGACGGCTTCGTAGGCTAAGGCGCGTGCTAATTGAGCCGTGCGTTCGCTGACTTGATCCTCAAGATAGTGGTTAGCCTCAACCAGTTGTTGCGCGAGCTCAGCGGAGTGTTCGTGTTGCTGACGGAGGGCTTCTTCAATGCGTTTACGTTCGGTGATGTCGTGGCAGTCAAGCACATGATATCCCTGCCGATTAGTAATAGTTCCCATAGATTCGAGATAAGTCCAGCTACCTTGGGCATGACGAAAGCGAAAATCGGTCATGACAGCGAGTTCGGTTCTCCAAAGCGCATCAAAAAAAACTGCACGGATGATCGGCAAATCATCAGGGTGTAAATAATCAAAAAAGCTTGTGCCAACCAGGTTAGTTGGCCTATATCCCAAGATACGTATTACAGAGGGACTGACCTGTTCGATGTGACCCTCACAATTCAAGGCCAAGAGCACAGAATTTTGAACCAAATAATAGGCATTTTCTTGTTCTAAATTGTATGGATCATCATGTCCAGGATTCACCTACTGTTTTCCCCGGCTATGTGCAAGCCACTGCCTATTTTAGATGGTTTCCGTATATTCTCGGAATAACGTCACTAAGTTGTTATTTTTGTAAACCGGGCGGTGCCAACATTTTTTCGGCTAAGATTTGAAATGCTTCAGCCACACCTGCGCCAGTCTTGGCACTACTGCGTAGGATAGTCCAGCCCAGACGTCGATAGGGCTCAAGCTGTTCATCACTAAATTGTTTTGTTGTGGATAGATCAACTTTATTGAGTACTAACACAAAAGGAATATTGCCTAAACGTTGCTGTACTTCATCGTAATTTTCTTTGATCCAGTCTAAGGTCTGAGGCCGGGTGCTGTCGGCTACTAGTAAATACCCTGAGGAACCACCAAGATATAACCCTTTAACTTTTTCAAACTCTTCTTGTGCCGAAATATCCCAGAGGATAAGATTGACTTGTTCTTGCTCAACTTGTACTATACGCTTATCAATTTTGACTCCGATCGTAGCGAGATAAGCCTCGGAAAAATCACCCTTTACAAAACGTGCAACTAGGCTGGTTTTACCTACAGCAGCAGCACCTAGAAGACAGGCTTTTTTCTGAATCATTAATCTACCCCTGAGCATGTAGCCGTCAATTTGTGGTTTTGTTTACTATAACTTTACTCGGGTATTTGCTGAATACCCACAAGCGCAGGTAATAGTTTACGAGCCTTAAGCCGCTAACTAGGTAAGACAGAACCCTGGGTGTAAAGAATACCATCCTTAAGACTTAGGGTAACCCCGGGTGGTGGCTGTAAAAGAGCTTGGGCGCGTTTAAGTACAAAGGACGGCTGTAGCGATTGATAAGGCTCCCAATTACTGATGATCTGGGCGGGGTCGAGGCCACTATTGGTGAGCAAAGTTTGCGGATCTTGAGCTAGAGGATCACGTAATCCTGAAATCATATAAGTGCCATTTTGTTCGTTGGTATAAACCACAACTAGTCCAGCAGTACTACGCAATTGGTTGACATAGGTTTGCCAAGCGTGCTGGTGCTGTACCTGTATCAGGCCACGCCATAGCAGCAGAGCCAGCCCTAAGCTAACGGCCAGACCCACAACTTGGCGCGAGTAAGGCCATTTGAGTCGAGGGATGGCGGCAGCAGCTGGTTTATTGATGCCATACTCTGATTGCAGCACTTCTTGATTGACCGCAAAGGCTTGGCCTTGGAAATTGTTTAGTTCTTCGCCATGGCAGACATGGAGGTCTTCGATCGCTTCTTTGAGTGTGGCACGTAGGGTATGGGGTGGCGTATTACGCACAACCGCGGCAATAACAGCCTTGGGCCCCACTTCAATCCAAACCGTAAGATCACCCATCTGTAAGGTATCAAGCTCGCTACCTGCTTTAGCCTGAAAAGCTGTGTTCACAAAATCTTGAATAGCTGTCAACATCCCTGAGACCAGATCCGCATCTTCGAGCTTGTTACCCAGTTGTTCGAGCAATAATCCGGTCTCGCGATGGATCAGCAAAATTTGCTCTACCCGAAAGATCAGTGTCCGCACCAAGACAACCTCGGCAAAGGATGTACCAGTACGCCAAGCCTCCCAACGCCAACGCCAACTCTGAGCTGACAAACTCAACTCTAGAGTACGGTTTAAAGACTGGGTAACACCTTGTAGAGCCTGCGCGATACTTTTACGAATCACCGGCCCGATAATCGGGAACAAAATATCAATTAAGATACGCGGGTTCTTTTTGACCGAAAGCAGCAGGGCTTCTTCGAGTAAAGGCAGTAGCGCTTGCAAAAGTTGCCGATTACGAGCACGACCGAGCTGGAGGGCATCAGGTAAAACCTGGCTGACTTCTTGGGCAAAATTTTGAGGATTATCGAGGCGGTCTTGCAGCCGAACTAGTCGGTCTTGCTCGGATCCGACTAGCAAAGCTCGCAGTTCGTCAAGCGCGTATTCTAAAGACTCAGGAGCTGAATCTGAAGGGGGGTGGTCCATGGTAGGGTGCCGACAAATTAACTCCCATCAGGGGATAGATCCAGTTCTTCATTGAGCCGCATCGCCATCTCCGTGAGTAGATTGGCGAGATTAAACCGACCGACTTTATCACCGCCCAATTCTGTAGTCTGGCGTTCGAGACGATTGGTCAAGCCCGTCACTTTAAATTCGATCTGGTCGGTGAGTTGCCGTACTTGATCCAGCAATTGTTGCTGTAGATCCCGATTGGACTGGATCATCTGGTCATCAAGTTGCGCGACATTTTTACTGAGGGTGCGTAAGTCATCGCGCAGTTCACGGCTGAGATCTCTTAGGGCTTCGGTGCGTTCACGTTGTTCGATTTTGATCCGGTCGCCTAAGGTTTCTAATTCCTTTTTGAGCTGGTTTTCCAAAAAGCTATGTTTTAGTCTCAAGTCGTTTTTGAGATCAGCGGTTTCACGGGCAAGGCTTTCTTCGAGACGGGCAAATCTTTTTTCATACTCACGCATCTGGCTGCCAAACAAAATATCGCGTACCTTAGTCAGATTACCCCCCGTTTCGAGATACACCGCTTGAGATGATGCTCCATTCTCAAATACATTAGTCGGGGTCAGTTCTTCGTGATTTGCTGTCATGTTTCGGGTACGCCGCAGTAAGCTAAAGAGCTAAAAGCATATGCAGTTTTGGGGGGGTAAACTCTGCTTGTAGACATGAAATTTGTTTTTTTGAGCATGGTTTAGCCCAGTGTAGCGCGTAAACTCTGGTTGTGTCACTTTGGCTTAAACTTAAATTAGGAGGCTATCATGCAGCAGCTAACGTTAACTGATTTTTTGGAACAGTGCTTAGGGGGTTGGGCCATCGAGCGCACCTATCACTATTTACCCGAACATCGGGTTGAGCGCTCTCATACCGATTATGAGATTCGTCCGTTGTCAGCCGCAGGCCGCCAAAAAGTCCTCGAAGATAACCAACAATCCGCAGCTGACAATGACGATCCTCACCTAGCGCAAGCTGATGGCTTCTATTTATCTTTTAAAACCCTCTCGGAAACTGGCGAGCGTACAGCTATGTCCCTAAATATTTTGTTTATCCCCACTCAAGTACTCGGAGCTGTTAGTTCGGGGCTTTATCTGCGTGACCGGGCTTACGAAGAAAATCGCCCTTTGGTATCTCAGTTTCGCTATGACGCTGAGCGCGCTGAGATGCTCATGACTACACCCTACAGTCGAGTCGTATCAGTAGATTCGATTACCTTCCTCAATCCCAATGTGCGGGTACGGCGTATCGTCAATTACCGTCGCCCAGAAATCGGTCAGCCGACTGAGCCACTTTTAATTGGTTTTGGGCTTGAAGAACGGGTTAGTTAGCTGGTAATATTGATATTCCAAGCCGATGTGGTGGAATGGTAGACGCGTTCGACTCAAAATCGAATGGGGCAACCCTTGTCAGTTCGAGTCTGACCATCGGCAAGTTTTTGATTTAGCTGCGCTTTGACTGTATCAAGAGTGCTGCTTCTACAGTTACCCGTTCCTGTTCGATTTTTGTGATTGCCCAGCGCAAGTATGCACCTTCTTGATTGAGTTGGGCTTCAATTTCTGGGATAAGTTCCGATAGGGGGCTGAGAGCCATCTCTAGTTCAACGAATTGGGTACACATCACAAATCCACGGCACGCTGGTTTTAGAATAACGGATTACACGAGGCATGCGTAGTCTGTTTTGCCGTTATTGTAGTAATAACTTTGTATTTGAGTCATGCCACAACGCTTCTCTTGGATTTTTCGCAATCATTTGGCCGTCGGTGCCATTCCTTCTCGCTCAAGTAGTTTGTACTTGCAAGACCGTGGGATCACGGCAGTACTGTCTTTGACGGAAGAAAAAGAAGGTGATTTGCCCATGGAAATCCGCCATAACTTTGTTTGGCAACGGTTGCCGATTCCTGATGGCATGACCGGAGGTATTCCAGAGGTGCGCCAGTTTACTGAGGGTGTCAAAACCCTCCAACGCTGGCGGCAAAAAAACAATACCCTCTATGTTCATTGTTTAGCTGGGATTGGACGCTCAAGCTCGATGTGTATTGCCTATGTCTGCCAGACGATGTGCATCCCCTATGAGGCCGGATTACAATTGGTACAAACCACGCATCCGGTCGCCTCACCGGATAAACATCAAGAACGCGTCTTACGGGAGTATCTCAAAACATGCGACCTTGGGTAAGTTTAGTCCTCGCTATGAGCCTTGATGGCAAACTTAGCCCCGGACGTAATCAGCGTCCTAGTTTTCCTTCTGAGCATGACCGTGCCCATCTCGAAACTGAAGTGAGCCGTGCCGATGCCGTGCTACTTGGTGCTGGCACTCTGCGCGCTTATAGCAGTGCTTTTTTGGTACAAAATCCCGAATTGCTGGCCCAGCGTCAAGCCCGTGGTCAAGACCCACAACCGCTGGCGATTATTGCTTCACGCACGCTAAACTTACCCTTAGATGGTTTATTTTTTCGGCAGCCTCTACCAAGAGCTTTTTTAACTGGCAGTATTACGCCTGAGCAAGAGCAGACCTACGCAGCTTATGGACAGATCCTCAAGTTTGGGGATGCAGCAGGTGTGGATTTTGCAGCAGCCCTAGAACATCTCAAAACCTCGGGCATCAATCACCTAACTTTGTTGGGGGGCGGGCAAATCGTGGCCCAATTTTTTGCTCAGGGATTAGTAGATGAATTATGGTTGACACTCTGTCCGGTCTTGGTCTCAGGCACTGATGCACCAACCCCGACCGAAGGAGCAAGTCTTAATCCTTGGCCTAGAGGACGGCTAGTGGCACAGCGACAGATTGGGGATGAGTTGTTTTTGTGTTATCACTTTTAGCCCTTTTTGATGATAGGCTCTGACCAATCGCGCACAATTTGTCCAATCAGAGATTCAGCTTCACCACGGTAACTATTACCGAAGAGATTGAAATGATTGAGTACATGGTAAAGGTTATAAATATTTTTGCGTCCACTATAGCCCGGTTCGAGAGGATACACCTGTTGATAGCCTTGCTTGAAGGCACTAGGGAACCCGCCAAATAAATCTGTCATGGCTAAATCCACTTCGCGGTCACCAAAGTAAGGTGCTGGATCAAACATCACCGGTTCACCCGTGACTGTAAAGCCAACATTACCCGAATGTAAATCTCCATGTACCAAAGATGGCGCAGGCTGATGACCTGCAAAAATTTTTGCGCCTAGACTTAACAACTGTGGAATACGGGGCATATCAAAGCCCTTAGTCTTAGCGAGCTGGAGTTGGTAACCGAGACGTTGCTCCATAAAGAACTTACCCCAATCGCTAGTCCAAGTATTAGTTTGTGGCGTAAGACCGATATGGTTATCCCGAAACCAACCATAGGCTTTACCAGTCAGGCGATGGAGTTGCGCTAGTTGACGGCCTAGGTCTTCCCATTTACGTTCGTTACTAAAGTCAATCCATTCCATAACCAAATAAGACTGATCAGCGACTATACCATGGGTAATTGGTTGGGGTAAACGGATAACGTTGGTACTGCGTAAATACTCTAAAGCGGCTTGTTCAGCCTCAAACAAATCACTATGACAAGCTTGATTGAGTTTCACAAAGTAACGCCGCTGGTCATCCATTACGAGATGGGCTTGATTAATCGAACCTCCGGTAATAGACCGCCGATTTTTGATTGTAAAGGGTTGACTGGTTACCTCGCTAATTTCTTTGGTAATTTGTGTCCAGAGGGGGTCTTCTGGTAGTGTTAATTGCAGCTGTTCGAGCAGGCCACCACAAGCATCGGTGAGTAAATCAATGACGTGATTAAACCCATCCGTACCGCGGCTCAAATAGGGATCGGGAATTTCTTTAAGCGTGTGTTCCTGGAAAAATGTCACCATCATTTTTACTTTGTGATGGTACTGTTCTACTGGGTCAAGAGCCAAAATATCGTTGTAATTTTCACGATCCATCGCCACGATCAAGTCAAATTTGGCTAAGTCGGCTGCGGTAATTTGACGGGCAGTACCCCTTAGTGTAAGACCCCGCTGGCGTGCAGCTGACACCATGCGGCGGTCGGGGGAATTGCCCAAATGATAACTCGACGTACCCGCTGAATCACAGCTAATCGTAGACGCTAGACCTGCTTGCGTAACTAGGTCATTCATGATGCACTCAGCCATGGGTGAACGACAAATATTACCCAGACAGACAAATAAAATTTGTTGTTTCTGCACAATGGAGACAATGCTTCACTTTCTATGATAAATAGTTTCAGAGCCTGAATCAAGGTAGATTACCGATCCGATGTAATCTGCAATACATTATGCCGTGGGTTGCAAATAAGTTTGCAGCACTTTAAGTAGATTTAATAAGGCACTGAGATGGGTGATTTCGTAGCCATGGGTATTGAGCGTCGGAAAACCTAGACAAGCTGTTTGGGCCACATGACCACTTTTGACGACGAGTGAAGCATCAGAGCCAAATCCGCTTAAGACCGCTTGCTGTAGCCCAACCCCGCACTGCTGAGCAGCTTGGGTCAGACGGTGATTGAGTCCTAGGTCATAACAACTATAACTATCACCACTAAGGAGTACGGGTTGGTCGTTAAATACCAGGGGATATTCGGGTGCAATCGGGGTCACCTCCAGGGCTATCAATTCGCTGATTGCCCTACGGTGGGTAAAGTGTAACGCTCCTAAACCACCGATTTCTTCCTGAGACGAGAAAATAAAATAGGTATCACGCTTAAGTAGCGGTAAGTGTTCAACCAATAGGAGCAGTACCGCTATCGCAGCTTTGTTATCTAGCGCATAACTTGCTACCCGGTCTCCCATACGCAACGGATGTTTACGGTGTTTGCCGATGACAACTCGGGTGCCAGGCTGTACGCCTAGTTCACTGAGTTGAGCTAGGCTGAGAAAAGTTTCGACCCAGGTATGTTCCCATTTGAGGGAGGCTTCAAGTTGCTGGGCTTTTTGGGGTGACTGGTGAGAGACATGCCGCGCCCCAAAGGAAAGAATACCGGAGATAGTCTGTTTGTGAGCGAGGATATCCACGACACCTTCGCCATAGATCCAGGGAAAAGTCCCTCCTAGACGGCATAGCCTAAGACGGCCATCAGCTTCCACTTGCTGCACCATCATCCCGATCTCGTCTTTGTGCGCCGTGATGGCAATCGGTTGGTCTGATTGCTGACCGGGTAGATGCAGAATCACATTACCGGCTTCATCCTGCCAAGGCTTAAATAGGTGCAAATAGGTCAATAAAAATTGGTCGATTTCGCGTTCATCGCCACTCGGTGCATGTAAAAGAACGAGTTTTTCTAACAGAGCATAAAGGGCTTCTTGCATAGGCAAAGTGTATCAAATTTGAGCAGGCTCACCACAATTTAGAAGGCGACCTGTACCCCTAATTGCAACGAATTCAAGTTTGTTGCATCAATAGAACTCTTCGTGCCAAAGTTGTTACGCAGTGAGCCACTAGAGGTACCAATAAATTCGTAGCCGAGCCTGATGATAAATGCCGGATCAATAACATAGCCCAGGCCCACGCCAGCCGTATAAGCAAACACCGTTGCATTGTCATTAACTACCCAGTTGTCCGGTGTCGTCTGAGTACTACGGCTACTTTGAAATGCACTTGGAATTGGCGTAAACGTAGTGGTGGTTGTAGATGTCAAAATTGAAGTTTGTAAGTTTTGCGCTTGCAAGTTAGAAAAGCCAATACCTGGACTGACATAGGGCTCAAATGCGCTTCCGGTCGGGATATCGTAGGCTACTTTAAGTAAGCCAATCAGCTTAGTCAAGTTACCACCATGGTTGGCACCACTCACCGAGTTATTGGCATAGGTGCGTTGTCCTTCGAGACGAACACCGCTTTTGAAGGCATAACCAAGAATGCCATTGAGACTACAGCCAGTAGTATAGCTAATTAAGCCATTGTCATAGGTTGTGACATTTCAGTTAGGCATAGCAGTCACACTCACAAAAGGGGTGCCCAAAGTTTTAACATTTTGGCTAGTCAAAGCAGTTGACCCTGCGCCAAAACCAAAATAGATACCTTCTTTGGTTTGAGCTGGTGCTGCTGCAAGACACAAAGTAACTGCTACTAGGCAAAGGGAAAAAGCTGTTTTTGAGTACGTTATTAACTTTTGATTAGGGCAGGATTAAAGTATCACACATCACTTGCAGTCGCAAGATTATTTTTTTGGCAACTCATTTTTTTTGTCAGCTTCCAGTTCACGTTTGAGTTTGCGCTCTTCCCAAAATTCGCGTCCCAGAGAAAATATAACAATAGCGCCAATCAAAATTACTGCTGCCCAAATCCCCAAGTCTTTAAAAACCTCTCCCATCTTCTCACCAAAGAAATAAGCGGTAGTGCCAATGATAGAAGCCCAAGTTATGGCACCAAGACTATTAAACAGAAAAAATTTAGGCCAAGGCATTTCGGTAATCCCAGCTAATGGTCCAGCTAGTACCCGTAATAAAAAGATAAAGCGACCCACAAATACTGCCGCGGCACTATTTTTGAGAAAAGATTTTTCGGCTTTCTCAAATTTAGGCGCTGTCAAACCAAGAAATTTCCCATAAGTAAGGATCAGTCCTCGTCCGTACCGACGACCCAAAAAATAGCCCATATTATCGCCCAAAATCGCGCCAGTTACAGCCGCCAATAAAACTAGAGGAAAAGATAAGGCCGCATTTTTGGCCGAAAGCGCACTAGCCAAAATTAACGTCGTTTCACCGGGTACAGGCAAACCAGCATTTTCTAAAAAGATCACTAGCGCAACAACGCTATAACCATAAGTTTCCAAGAAGGATTGGAGGATGGGTTGGAGATTTTCAAAAAAACCTTTGATGATGTCCATCAGCAACAACCTTACCGCTAAAGTAACAGGGAATGGGCCGTGCAGGAGTTGAACCTGCTTAAGGCGAATTATGAGCTCGCTGCCTCAACCGTTCGGCCAACGGCCCAACCCATACACATAGTAACAGCAGATTGCCAGGGGTAAAGGTGACACCTTGTCCTAGGATTTTTTTGGCCTTGCATATAGCTGGATAGTTCGTGTCACAATAACCCTATGCCACCCGAAGCTGCGCTCACTCGCCTACTCAAAACTATTGCTGCTCTACGTGCAGGCTGTCCTTGGGATCAAGAGCAAACCCCTGAGAGTTTGTGTCCTTATCTTCTCGAAGAAGCCGCCGAAGTTGTGGCAGCTATCGAATCAGGCAATCAAGACGAGATTTTAGAAGAATTAGGGGACTTATTATTACAAATTGTCCTGCAAGCCCAAATCTTTAGTGAGTCAGAGCAGTTTGATTTTGCGGCTATTTGTGAACGTCTTACCGAAAAAATGATCTATCGTCACCCCCATGTTTTTGGTTCGGTAGCCGTTAGTTCTAGTGCCGAAGTAATTAGTAACTGGGAACACCTCAAAACCCAAGAGAAACCTGTCCAAACGGTCACCGCAAAACTTCGTCAACTTCCCAAAAATCTTTCTGCCCTGAGTACTGCCCACAAGATCTCTCGTAAAGTAGCCCAGGTGGGATTTGAATGGTCTGATCTAAGTGGTGTGCTCGCCAAGGTCAAAGAAGAAATTGCTGAATTAGAGGGAGCTATCGCCCAAGAATCACCCTTGCGCCAAAGCGAAGAACTCGGAGATGTATTATTTAGCTTAGTCAACGTTGCCCGATGGCAAAAAATTGACAGCGAGACAGCTTTGCGCGAAACTAATCGGCGTTTTCTCAATCGGTTTGCCCTTGTTGAAGCCTTAGCTGAACGTCCTTTAGAAACCTATTCTATTGTTGAATTAGAACAATTTTGGCAAACCGCCAAACAACAATTGAAAACGCAGGAGTAACGGATGCCCTCGCTACTGTTAATTATGTTGGGGGGAGCCTTGGGTGCACTTACGCGCTATGGGTTGGGTATGTGGGCACTAGAACGTTTTGGTTCTGGTTTTCCGTTAGGGACATTACTGATTAACCTAACTGGATCTTTTGTGCTGGGTTTGCTTGTTTCTTTGCGAGGTGAGCTAGCCTTGAGTATGGAGTTACGGTTACTTTTAGGCACAGGATTTTGTGGTGCTTATACGACGTTTAGTGCGTTTAGTATCGAAACCCTAGGATTAGTTGAGCAGGGTAAGCTAATGCTCGCAGCAGGCTATGTTTTGGGTAGTGTAGGCGGTGGTATCGGTGCTGCTTACTTGGGCTTTTTGACAGCAAGAAGTTTGGGTTAATGTGCCAATTTATTCTTGATCCTTGATTTCTACTAATTCAGCCGCATGTATGGCTGATGGTGGCAATCAGGTTTTGGCAACCAGCTTTGCTCTGATAACAAAGACCCCTCCCAGATTAGGAACTCCTGACTTATGATGGAGTGTGACAGCGGCGAGGCTTATCCTTATGACGATGATTGAAACCCGTGCCGACCGGATGATACTAAATCTAGGGCCTCATCACCCTTCGATGCATGGTGTATTACGTTTGATTGTCACCCTCAATGGTGAAAATATTGAAGATTGTGAACCCGTTTTGGGTTACTTGCATCGCGGTATGGAAAAAATCGCCGAAAATCGCACGGTTGTTCAGTTTTTACCCTATTCGACCCGCTGGGATTATGCTGCCACGATGTTGATGGAAGCCGTCGTCTGTATGGCCTTCGAGCAACTTGCCGATATCCCAGTACCAAAACGGGCTCAATACATCCGCGTGATCATGATGGAGTTGGCGCGCATTGGTTCGCACCTGCTCTGGTTAGGGCCCTTCATGGCTGATTTGGGGGCTAATACGCCATTCTTCTATATTTTCCGTGAACGCGAATTAGTCTATGACTTATTTGAAGCCTGTTCTGGGGTGCGCATGATGCACAACTATCACCGTGTCGGTGGGGTGGCCTCAGACTTGACCTACGGTTGGGTAGATAAGTGTCGTGATTTTTGTCATTATTTCTTGCCCAAAGTTGATGAATACGAAGTCCTGATTACCAATAATCCAATTTTTCGTCGCCGGGTCGAAGGATTAGGCGTACTTTCCCGAGAAGACGCAATCAATTGGGGTTTATCGGGAGCCATGCTAAGAGCCTCAGGCGTGAAGTGGGATTTGCGTCGAGCCGAGCCCTACGCTATCTACGATGAAGTGGATTTTGAGGTGGCTTGGGCAACGGAAGGTGATGTACTGGCGCGGTATCTGGTACGGCTCAAAGAAATGCGCGAATCGACCAAAATCATCTTGCAATGTCTCGATCAGATCCCTGGTGGCCCTTACGAAAACCTAGAAGCCCAACGCCTTGCTGGTGGCCCCAAAAGTGACTGGAATGGTGCGGATTATCAGTTTATTAGCAAAAAACCTGCCCCTAACTTCAAAATCCCAGCGGGTGAACATTATGTCCGCATCGAGTCTTCAAAGGGTGAACTAGGCATTTATCTAATCGGTGATGGTTCCACTAGCCCTTGGCGTTTCAAAATTCGTCCCCCGGGCTTTGTCAATCTCGGTCCGCTTGCCCAAATGGTTCAAGGCTGCAAAATCGCTGACTTGATGGCAATTTTGGGATCGGTCGATATCATCATGGGTGAAGTGGATCGCTAATTGTGATGTTTTCCTATGGCTATTGTGCAAGGTTGTAAAAGATTCTCCTCACCGCTTTTGGTGAATGAGCTTGCCATCAGTATAAAACTAGTAAGATAGTTGGGAGCTAGGCCATATTTTGTTCAATAACCGCCTACCCCAAGAGGTAATGGACTGTGTTACCAGAGTCCAAAAACTTTAATCATCTCAAGGCTTTTGATGCCCAATTAGTGCGGCTTGGGTCGTTGGCAGAACGCTATTTTCAGGAAGATCCCAATACCACCCTAATCAAACTCCGGCAATATAGTGAATTTTTGGCACAACTCACCGCAGCCAGCTTAGGACTTTTAAAAGACCCCCAAGAGAGTCAGTCTGAGCTGTTACGGCGCTTAAAACAGGAAGGAGCTTTAAGCCCACAGGTCTCAGAGTATTTCCATCATCTGCGGAGTCGAGGTAATGAGGCGGCTCATAACTATACAGGCAATCACGGTACTGCCCTTACGGCTCTTAAAATTGCCCATCAACTCGGCATTTGGTTCCAACGTAGCTTTGGTACAGACCAGAAATTCTCGACAGGCTCCTTTGTGCCGCCGACACCCCCAGCAGATCCATCAGAACAATTACGGGAGGATCTAGCTCAGTTACAAAGGGAACTGATTGCCAGTCAAACCGACACTGAGCGCGCTAAAGAAGAGGCCCGCCACCAAGCTGAAGTTCTGCTCTCAGCAGATCAACGGGTAGCCAAAGAAGCCGAGGAAAAAGCCCTTTGGGAGCAATTAGCTTCGGAAGCGGAAGCCGCTAAGCAAGTGTTAGTTCAGGAATTAAAGACCCTGCAACAGACCGCTACTTTAGTTCCCCAGGAACAACAAGCTCGCCAGATTCAAATAGCTCAGGATCTTGGAAAAACCCTTGGTTTGGATGAAGCTGGGACGCGAGCGATTATTGACCAGCAACTTAGAGACCGGGGCTGGGAAGTTGATACAGAAACTCTCCGTTATAGCAAAGGCACCCGTCCGGTACGGGGACGTAACTTTGCCATTGCCGAATGGCCAACCGTAAGTGACCCTGCTGATTACGCGCTGTTCGTGGGTACCACCTGCCTCGGCCTAGTAGAAGCTAAAAAGAAGAACAAAAATGTCTCGGCCTGTATTGACCAAGTAGAACGCTATGCACGGGGGATAGAGGCCAAAGCGGGCGTTGTTTTTGCGGGTGAGCCTTGGCAGGACGGCAAAGGTCAACAATTTAAGGTGCCTTTTTTGTTTAGTGCTAATGGGCGGCCTTACCTAAAACAATTAGAAACAGAAAGTGGAATTTGGTTCCGGGATGCCCGTAAACCGACCAATCTGCGCCGGGCTCTGATGGATTGGTATACCCCGGAAGGACTAGTCAACCTCTTAGAAATGGATCGGGAAGATGCCCATCGCGCCCTCAAAACCCAAACCATGGAATTTGGCTTCCCGCTACGACCCTATCAGCGTCAGGCAATCGAGAATATTGAAAACGCTCTGGAGCAAGACCAACGGCGGATGTTGGTGGCGATGGCAACAGGTACGGGTAAAACCAAACTGGCAATTGCTTTGCTCTATCGGTTGCTCAGTGCCAAGCGGTTTAAGCGCATCTGTTTTGTGGTTGACCGTAGTGCCCTAGGGGAACAGGCAGCAAGAGAATTTAAGACCACGAAGGTGGTGAGTATCCGCACCTTTGCCGATACTTTCGGGCTCAAAGAATTGAAAGAGGTTAAGCCGGATTCAGAAACCAAAGTCCATATCTGCACGATCCAAGGGCTGGTGAAGCGGGTACTCTATGCCAGTGAGCCAGCAGATATACCCCCAGTAGACCAATATGACTTGCTGGTAGTGGATGAATGCCATCGCGGGTATTTGCTAGACCGGGAGTTATCAGATGCAGAAATTGAGTTTCGTTCTCAGGAAGACTACATTTCTAAGTACCGTCGGGTATTAGAACATTTCGATGCGGTCAAGATTGGTCTGACGGCTACGCCTGCGCTACACACCGTTGCTATTTTTGGTGACCCCATCTATACCTATTCCTACCGTGAGGCGGTGATTGATGGCTATCTCATTGACCACGAACCTCCTATCCAAATCCTGACGGCTCTAGCCCAGGAGGGTATTAGATTTAGAACGGGGGAGCAAGTCCAACTCTACAATACGGGTACAGGAACCATAGATTCTGTGGCTGTGGCAGATGAGCTGAACTATGAAGTAGAAGAATTTAACCGCAAGGTGATAACCGAATCTTTTAACCGGGTGGTAGCGGAGGCTCTTGCCGATTATATTGACCCTGCCGAACCGGGTAAAACCCTGATCTTTGCTGTGAATAATGGTCATGCCGATATTGTGGTCAACCAACTCAAACAGGTGTTTGCAGAACGTTTTGGGGAGATAGATGATGCGACGATTAAAAAAATTACCGGGAGTGTCGACCGGGTGCGGGACTTAATCTTGGCCTTCCGTAATGACCCCTTGCCTAAAATTGCTGTGACGGTAGACCTTTTAACGACAGGGATTGATGTTCCTAGTATTACCAATCTGGTTTTCTTGCGTCGGGTCAATAGCCGCATTCTCTATGAACAAATGATGGGTCGGGCAACCCGCCAATGCCCAGAGATTGGCAAAGAAACCTTTCGTATTTTTGATGCCGTAGACGTGTACAGCACCCTGGAAGCGGTGACCACAATGAAGCCCGTGGTAGCTGACCCATCCATTACCCTGACCCAACTTTTTGAGGAACTCCAAAAGCAAGAGGCCGTCAACCACCAGGACACGATTATTGAACAAATCGTGGTCAAGCTGCGCCGTCGCCTCACTAAGCTCAATGCCGAAGCGCGGGAGCTGTACCAGCAGGAAATAGGGGAGACCCCAGAGGAAACCTTGGTGAGGCTGCGCACGGAACCCGCTCAGCAATTGGCGCAATGGGCAAGCGATAAACCTAACCTTGGCCTAATTTTGGATTGGAACCCTGATCAGGGTAGAGGGTCGGTATTACCCATCTCCAACCACCCCGATTCCCTTCGTTCGATAACGCGGGGCTATGGCTCAGGGCAGAAGCCAGAAGATTTCCTGGATGCCTTCACCGCCTTTGTGCGCAATAACCTCAATGAGATAGTGGCACTCAGCGTCGTGACCCAACGGCCCCGTGACCTAACCCGTGCCCAACTTAAAGCGCTACGGCTAGAGCTAGACCGCTTGGGGTACTCGGATACCAATCTGCGACGGGCTTGGCAGGATGCTAAAAATGAGGATATTGCCGCTTCGATTATTGGTTTTATCCGCCGTGCTGCTTTAGGGGATGCCCTGATTCCCTATGAGGACAGGGTTAAAGCGGCGATGGAACGCATCCTCAAACGTCATGCCTGGACGGAAATCCAACGTAAATGGTTGAAGCGGATTGGTGACCAGTTTATTAAGGAGATTGTGGTAGACCGCGAAGCTCTCGACTCCGACCAATTTAAGGTGGATACCGGGGGGTTTGCTAATTTGAATAAGCGGTTTGATGGTAAGTTAGAAACCATCCTGGGTGATATCAATGAAGAAATTTGGAGTGTGGTCGGTTGAATCAGCTAACGGCTAGTACCCGCGATATTGTCGCTAAGTTATGGAATTTGTGTAATATCCTGCGGGATGATGGCATTACCTACCAGCTATACGTTACCGAACTCACCTACCTGCTATTTCTCAAGATGTTGGCGGAGACAGGACGAGAAAATTTGCTCCCTGCTAACTACCGCTGGTCTGAACTCACCCACCGTGAGGGGGAAGCCCAGCTGACCCACTATAAGCAAATGCTCTTGGACTTGGGTTCCTCGGCACCGGATAAGCAGCATTTTGGCGATGCCCGGACTAAGGCTATCTTTGCGGATGCTCAAACTTCGCTGCGTAAACCCGCCAATCTCAAATCTCTCACCACGGCCATTGAGCGTCTGGACTGGTTCTCAGCGCGCGAAGAGGGTTTAGGTAATCTTTATGAGGGTTTGCTAGAAAAGAATGCCTCGGAGAAGAAGTCGGGAGCCGGGCAATACTTCACGCCTCGACCGCTAATTGATTGCATTGTCCGGCTGGTCAAGCCCAAAGTGGGAGAGATTATCCAAGACCCCGCAGCGGGTACAGGTGGATTTTTGGTGGCAGCAGACCATTACATCAAGGCGCAAACCAAGGATTTATATAGTTTGACCACCGAACAACAGCACTTCCCACGCCAGGTTGCTTTTACGGGGCTAGAACTGGTGCCTGATACCCATAAACTTTGTCTGATGAACCTGATGCTCCACGGCATCGAAAGCCCAGTCGGGTCTGGCGATACCTTATCTCCCGATGGGCAAGCCTTGGGTAGAGCGGATGTCATCTTAACTAATCCGCCCTTTGGCACTAAAAAGGGCGGGGGACGACCGACCCGTAATGATTTCTCGATCACTGCCAACACCAGCAATAAACAGTTGGCCTTTGTGGAGCATATCTATCGAGCCTTAAAGCCAGGGGGAAGAGCAGCGGTGGTGTTACCGGATAATGTCCTTTTTGAGGACAATACGGGTCGTCGCTTGCGCCAGGAGATGATGGAGCGGTGTCATGTGCATACGATCTTGAGACTGCCTACGGGGATTTTTTATGCTCAAGGGGTCAAGACTAATGTGGTGTTTCTGGCACGGGGTAAGGCTGACCGCGCTAGCACCAAGGATGTATGGGTTTACGATATGCGGGCTAATGCGCCGAGCTATGGCAAGACGCGCCCCTTGAAAGTTGAGGATTTTGCTGAGTTTGAGCAGTGCTTCGGGGATGACCCCTACGGGCTATCGCCCCGTGTTGACCAGGGGGAGGAAGGTCGTTTCCGTTGCTTTAGCCGTGACCAGATAGCTGCTCGTAATGACAATCTGGATATTGCTTGGTTGCGGGATGAGAGCCAAGACCCTGAGGATGAATTGACGGAGCCGGAGGAGTTGGCGGCGGCGATTGCTCAACATTTGCGGAATGCGCTGGAGGAGATAGAGGCATTGAGTGAAGAATTAGTAACTATTGAACGAGAGCCGGAAACTACTAGCGAGGTCTGGACGGCATGACGATTTTGTCAAAAATTATCAATATTTGGGTTATCATAGTAGTAATAAAACCCTCCAAGGCTAGTGCTTCGGCAGCCTCAAACGTGGGGGTTACTTTTTTTTGGGCAGGGGGTCATGAGTAAAATCCCCCTTGGCGGCAACGGCTAATCGAGTTGCTAAATAAACAATCACAAACGACTCTAAATCAGTTGGGTTTTCCTGTAGATTGGAGACAACGCCCAGTACGGTATCAACCTCCTACATGGTGAGGATAAAAGAGTTGATCATGGTTGAATCTGTTGTTTTAGAGGGGGTGGAAGTATGAAGAAGATCCTTCTTGAAAGCTGGCTTAATCTTCCACTTAAAGAAGTGGGAATGCCGTCTACTCCAAATGTAGATCCTGTCCGTTACCCAGCAGAGACGTTTGAGCTCTACAGTGTTCCATCCTTTTCCTGTTCAGCACCAGAGGTTCTACCTGGTAGTAATATTGGCTCTACTAAGCAATCAGTTGAGCCTAATGATGTCCTTCTTTGTAAGATTGTCCCGCATATAAACCGTGTCTGGAAAGTTGCTCCAAAAGGGCTCAACCGCCAGATTGCGTCTGGGGAATGGATTGTAATTCGCTCTTCCATTGGTGACCCAGACTACCTACGCTATGCACTTTCCGAACCTGCATTTCGGCAAGTCTTCTTATCCAACGTCTCCGGTGTAGGTGGCTCGTTAATGCGAGCTAGGCCGAAGGCAGTTGCCGAAATTCAGATTGGGATTCCCCCTCTCCCCGAACAAAAGCGCATTGTAGCTAAGCTAGATGCCCTGATGACCTACAGTACTCGTGCTCGTGATGAGTTGGCTCATATCCCTCGGCTCATTGAACGGTATAAACAGGCTGTGTTGGCTGCTGCGTTTCGAGGAGAGTTGACGGCGGATTGGCGGGGGACTGAGGAGTTAGTAGGGTGGAAGGAATTCCTATTGGAGAATTTGGTACAAGAGGGACCAACTAATAGCTATTCTCCTCAAGCATCTGAAGATGGGCAAGGCACCTTAAGCCTTAAGCTAACAGCAACAACTCGCGGCATATTAGATTTATCGCCTAAAGCAGTAAAGCGTCTTAATGAAAGTATTCCACCAAATGCTAAGTACTGGCTGCGAAAGGGCGATATTCTTGTACAACGTGCTAACTCATTAGAGTATGTCGGTGCAACAGCTATATTTGATGGACCAGAACAAACTTATATCTACCCTGATTTGATGATGCGAATTAGGGTATCTAGTAACTCATTAGGTACATACTTATGGAGATACCTTAACTCAGATATAGCTCGCCAATATTTTCAATCCAATGCAACTGGCACTGCTGGCAATATGCCGAAGATTAATGGCAAGGTGTTAAAAAGTACACCTATTCCACTTCCTCCAGCTAATGGGATGGATGAGTTACTCCGCCTTGTCGATAACTCAATGTCAGCAATCAATACGATTTATTTTGAGTTAGCACAAGCTCAACGTCTCCGCACCCGCCTAGAGCAAGCCACCCTAGCCAAAGCCTTTCGGGGTGAGCTAGTCCCCCAAGACCCCAATGATGAGCCTGCCAGTGTTCTTTTAGAACGCATAAGATCTCAAGTAGGAGATACAAAGCAACGTGGTCGTAAAAAGGTACAGAAGTAGCCCTAAGTCACTAAGCGCGACCAAAACTTGACTGACTCTCGATTAGCAAATGCTCAGACACTGCCTAATACGCTTACCGCTTGAATAGTCAGCCCCTCCGCCCCATAAATGGGGAACCAAGGCACGCTTAGGGAAAGTTACACTTTCAGAAATAGAGCGTTAACGCTCTATTTCTTCTCAGGTATCCAAACCAAGTATTAGCCGGGCTTCATCCCCCATTTATGGGGCAGAGGGGCTTTTTCAGGCCATGAACGACTATCTAAACCGTCGAGCAAGTCCAGACAGCTCTCAAGCCTCCTGCCTAATCCGAATACCCTCCACAAACTAGCCCATCGCTTGCTCCATCCATGATTTCCTGCTATTTCGCCGGGAACTCAGCCGCTACCTAGGCAAGATAAGATCGCTCCATGACCCGCACCAAACATGATCGCTTCGCTAAAGAATTGCTGGCTGGACTGCTCGATCCTTTTGGCACCACGGATATAGATGTTGCCGTTAGTAGCGAGGTCAGGGCGATTGATCTTCTTTTTACGCCTCAACTAGCTACCAACCTCGTGTCTCTAGGACTTCTGGGTCGCATCGCTCAAACTCCCTGCATCATTGAGCCGTACCGCAATCCCCCGACCGCTGAGGATATCCGTATTTGCTTAATGCGCTTGGCTATTTACGAAGGGATGCAACAGCGTAAAGCTAACCGCAAACGCACCAGCATCACCGAAGATAGTTTGCCCTGGGTGTGGATAATCTCTCCGACCCTCTCACGAGCACTCATTGAATCCTTGGGAGGTGCTCCAGATCCTGACTGGCCGCAGGGGGTCTACTTCTTACCCAGAGGATTGCGTAGCGTTCTGGTTGCGGTTCACCACTTGCCCGTGATGCCAGAAACCCTGTGGCTTAGGATTTTGGGCAAAGGGAAAGTGCAGCAGCGAGCCATAGAGGAAGTGCTAGCCTTGCCAGAGGAACGGGTAGAGCGGCAGGAGATCCTGCAACTCATCACAAACTGGCAAATTAGGTTACAACAGAGTCAAGAGGCGGAGGATGTAGAAATGGCGGTGCAGTTGAGCCAAGCTTATCTGGAATGGGAAAAAGCCACGCTGGAACGCGGGATTGAGCGTGGGATCGAGCAGGGTGAGCTTCGTGGCAAGCTCAAAACTATTCCTGCTTTGACAGTACGGGGATTCTCGGTAGACGAGATCAGTCAAATCCTGGGTCTGACCGTCGAGCAAGTCCAGAAAGCTCTCAATCCTCCTGAATAGCCGCTGCCCCGGTCAGAAAGCTACGCGCTATTAATCACGCTCCACCCAATCGCGCTTTGTATCTCTTATACGAAGGTCGGCCTAGAAATCTGCATTATGCTGTGCTGCGCAGCTATATCCCCACGACTAACCGACCAGCTCAAGCGGAAGTACTCTTGCCAACCTGTGAAAACCACCGCTTAATTGACAACCCGGGCTGTTTTGACCCAAGTTAGTTTTTTGGGTAACAGAGCCATGCGCAACAGAGTGTAGATCATCACAGGTAGCCAATGTAATAAATAAAGACTGCCCAAGCCCATCGACCAGAGAGCTAGTTTAAGTGATGCTTTCTGATAACGCTGTTGACCCACCACCAACCCCCAAGCCGCTGTTAAGGTTACGGCATTAAGTATTAGGCCAAGACGGGGAAACTGACCTAAAGTAAGGCTCCAATATAAATCGGGCAATAGACCCAAAGGCACCAGATATTGGCTTACGAAAAAAAAGATAGCTTGATCCCAAGACTTAGCCGTACCTAAGCGATTGGCGAGTAATAAAGAACCATAGTCGAGATACCGCTGAAAACCACCCTCCGCCCAGCGTTGTCGTTGTCGCCAGAGTGCGGTAATCGTGGTCACGCCCTCTTCGTAGACTGGGGCATAGGGCGCAAAAGCAATTTGCCATTGGTTGAGATGTAAACGCAAGGTTAGATCCAGATCATCGGTAATCGTCTCCTCATTCCATCCCCCACACTGGATCAGAGCATCCCGCCGCAAAACTTGTCCGTTGCCGCGCAGTTCCCCAGTTCCGCCAATTTGGATACGTTGTTGCTGATAATAGGCATCTAAGGCCATCTCAACCGCCTGACCGCGCGTCAAAAAATTAGTCTCCCGATTGACCACCACCCGACGCACCTGTAATGCTCCGACATGAGGGTCACGGAAATAGGCCAAAGTCCGCAATAAAAAATCTGGGTCAACCTGAGCGTCAGCATCAAATACGGCAATCATCTCACCAGAAGCACGGGCGAGCAGTTCATTTAACACCGCTGATTTACCCGCCTTGGCCTCAAGAGGACGCGAATAACTATGCAAAAAAGGATAGTGCTTCTGAAGATGGCTTAAGATTTCTCCCGTGCCATCACTGCTGCGGTCATCAGCAACCCAAAGTTCTAAACGTTCTGGTGGATAGGTGAGTTGCTGTAAATTTTTGACCAAATTCGCGACGACGAGAGCTTCGTTACGACAGGGGACTAGGATCGAAAGGGTCGGTAAATCGGCATTGAGCGGTAGAGGTACTGGGATAGGATCAGGTTGAGCCGAGATTACCCGCAGGATATAAGCCACAAAAATTGCCGTAAACCCCCAAGTGACCGCTAAGGGCACTTGATCTAAGCCATATAGCCCCAACCACCAGCCCAAAAGCAGCAAACCACTACGTAAACGGCGGTTCCCGGTAGGCCAGGTTGTAAAATCAACAGAGGCGATTAGCACGTCTCATCAACTCGGTATGTCTTTTCCTGAAGCCCAGCGTAACCTGATTTCTTACCATGTGATTAAGTGGCTGTTGGTCAGCCCAACGCTGCATGGCTGCTTTCGGTTGCGTATTTATGGTCAAGAACTTATTCCTCAAGACCAGCCTTTTATTGCCGTCGCCAGCCATGCCAGTAATCTTGATCCGCCGATTATCGCCAATTGTCTGGGTCGGCCTACGGCATTTATGGCTAAAGAAGAACTGTTTACGGTTCCAGTTTTAGGTGAGGTTATCCGTTGGTATGGCGCATTTCCGGTCAAACGGGGTGCTGCTGACCGAGCAGCGTTGCGTTCGGCACTCGAGGCCCTCGAAGCGGGCTGGGCGGTGGGCTTATTTATTCAAGGAACCCGCACCCTCGATGGGCATATTACCGAAGCCCAACCAGGAGCGGTCTTACTAGCCTCCAAAGCCAATGTCCCTCTGCTGCCCGTCAGTGTCTGGGGTAGTGGCGACATCTTACCTAAAGGCGCAAAATTTCCTAAATTTGCCCCCGTTACCGTGCGCTTTGGTCAACCGATTGCGCCGCCCCAATCAAGCCACCGCGAAGAACTTAATCAAGTGAGCCAACACTGTGCCCGAGCAATCAATGACCTGCTGGACTTGGGTCGCTAGTCGGTTGCCAGCGATTGACGAGATTGACCCATTGGGCAACCGATAGCATTTCTGCGCG
The DNA here is from genome assembly GCA_038226175.1 of Gloeobacterales cyanobacterium. GTDB lineage: Bacteria > Cyanobacteriota > Cyanobacteriia > Gloeobacterales > Anthocerotibacteraceae > JBBRQP01. The sequence continues at coordinate 37,488 of JBBRQP010000008.1, read as the reverse complement.
ACTATCAGGACGCTCCCCGAGTTCGGTTAACAAGGTCTCAATATATTCGGTCTCACGCAGGGGTTTGAGATTATTTTTGAGCATCTTGCGACGCATACTAAAGCCCAACTTAACTAAGCGTTCAAACTGTTTAGGCTGTTCTACGGTGGGCACAAAGGCGCGTGGTGTGAGAGCAATAATGGCTGAGTCTACCTTGGGACGCGGATAAAAAGCATTGGCACCAACGATACTCACTAATTCGATTTCAGCGAGATATTGCATCACCACTGACAGAGAATTATAGGCAGGTGTACTAGGTAATGCGGTTAGGCGTTCACCGATTTCGCGCTGTACCAGTAGCACAATCCGCCGGAATTGATGGACAGGCTGAGCGGGTGAACCGAGTAACTTATCTAATATTGGTCCGGTGATGTAGTACGGAATATTGGCAACCACCACAGAACAGCTCGTGGGCAAGGGTTGGGTCAAAACATCGGCAAACTGAACTTCAAAGGGTCGTCCTGCAAAGCGTTTAGCTAACTTGTCAGCTAGTGTTGTGTCAATTTCAATGGCCTCGACCTGTTTAGCTTGGCGCAGTAATAGTTCGGTTAAATTACCAGTTCCCGGCCCAATTTCTAGTACGCTCTCATGGGCTTGTAGCTGTGCTGCTCCGACAATTTGTGCCAAGACTTGCTGGTCTTTAAGCCAATATTGGGCATAACGTTTTTTAGGTAGATTGAGACTCATGGGCAGGACTAAAGGTGTTCTCTATTATGACTGAGGACAAGACCAAACTGTAAAAGCTCCCCCAAAGAGGAGCTTTTGTGTCAGGCAGCGGTCGATTTAGACGCTGACGGGTTGTTTGGCTACTTTTGCCATGTCAATGTAGGCTTTAGCCATTTGCGCTAAAGTAACCGTGGTGATTTTGCTGGCATTCCCAGCGGTACCAAATTCGACTAAGCGGTCACGCACCACTTTAGACATGGCTTTGGTGGCAGGAATCAAGAATTTGCGGGGGTCAAATTCACGGCGGTCTTGGGTCATAGCCTTACGCATCGCACCACTCCAAGCCAAACGGGTATCGGTATCAATGTTAATCTTGCGTACGCCAAGTTTGATGCCTTCTTGGATTTCGGAGACAGGTACACCATAGGTTTGGGGCATATCACCACCAAACTCATTGATGATATCGAGAAGCTCTTGGGGAACCGAAGAAGAACCATGCATCACTAAGTGGGTGTTGGGGCAGGCTTCGTGGATAGCGCGGATGCGGTCAATAGCTAAGATGGCACCGTCGGGTTTACGGGTAAATTTGTAGGCACCGTGGCTCGTACCAATTGCAATTGCTAAGGCATCTACACCTGTTTTTTCGACAAAATCTTTGGCTTGAATCGGGTCAGTTAGCAACTGGTCATGGGAAAGCACACCTTCCGCGCCGTGACCATCTTCGGCTTCACCAGTTCCGGTTTCGAGTGAACCTAAGCAGCCTAGTTCACCTTCGACACTAACGCCGATGGCATGGGCTACTTCGACGACCTTGGCTGTCACTGCTACGTTGTACTCATAGGTAGCGGGGGTTTTGGCATCTTCTTCAAGGGAGCCATCCATCATGACACTGGTAAAGCCATTTTGCATAGCGGTGTAGCAGGTAGCTGGGCCGTTGCCATGATCTTGGTGTAAGACCATTGGGATAGTGGGATATTCTTCGGCAGCGGCGATGATCATATGGCGCAAGAAGGCTTCCCCGGCGTATTTGCGGGCGCCACGTGAGGCTTGGAGGATAACCGGGCTATCGACTTCGAGGGCGGCATCCATGATGGCGCGGATTTGTTCAAGATTATTGACGTTGAAGGCCGGAACACCGTAGTTATGTTCGGCAGCATGATCTAACAGTATGCGAAGAGGTACGAGTGCCACGAGAAATCCTCCTAATTGGTATGCCCAGAATGCTTAAGACCTTATAATCTTAGGCGATTTTGGGGTAATAACAGCGTGTCGGGTTACACCAATTAAAAAAGCCTGTCCAACAAGTGTAGACAGGCTTTTTTTGGGTATTCAACTGTTCTTAGAAATTGAATACTGCCTTCAAAGAACCAATAGAAACGGTAGGATTCGCACTGATCGAACCAGGATTGGTGATCAGATAAAATTCTGGGGTCAAAGTAACGCGAGGGCCAAGGGCGATCCGGTAGTAAATCCCGTAGTCGTACTCCGTTGCGTTAGGTATGGTCGTACCTGCCGGGAAAGTAGTAGAACCGAACGCTACCGTAGGGGCTGTGGTAGTAACAGCACTAAAGGCAGTATTGCTATAGATATTACCCGGTTGGACAACCCCAATGCCAATAGCATTACCCACTTGACCAAAAATATCCTTAAAGGTCAAACCAGCCATCCACTCTGAGTAGTTGATGGAAGCTGAGACTGTATCAGCACTGCTGATGCCATCATTGAGAGTAGCTGTACCGAAGGAGTAACGCCCGAAAACAGAAACGCTTGGGAAAAGATCCCAATCCAGGTGAGCATTCCAAGTATCGTGAACGACATTACTAAAGGTACCTGGCGTACCAGTGAATGGATAGCGTGTAGAGCCGCCGACGCTGGCATCACAGAAGATCCGGTTTTGGGTACTTGGAGCTTCGCCCACATCACCCGTCGCTGTGTTTACAGCATCACAAGTGGTGTGATAAAAACCAACACCGAGATCAAAACGACTATCAGGCTTGAAGCCAAATTCTCCCGCAACTTGACCCGGACCAGTTACGCCACCGCTACCGTTACCAAAGGAGCGACCGCCTGCCGAAGCACCATAATAACCGCGTAGGACAAAAGCAGACCCAAGGTTCCAGACAATAGCTGCACCAGGTAGCGAAGTATTGGTTAGAGAGATAGGCAAGCTACGACGGAAAACTCGCATCGAGAAGTTACGTGCTTCACTAGCGGTGTTGAGGTTAGTTCCCAAAATGTCTACATTCTCAACGCGAGGACCGATGGTGAAGCGCAAATCACGACCAAGAGGAACTTCGTAGTAGACCTTATCAAAAGTTGGTACAGCATTACCATTGATGGGGGCACCAGGCTGTAGGGTGTCATAACGACCAACCCGGCTAAAACCACTGCTACCGTAAAACTGACCATCTCCCGTAAAAGCTGTAAAGCGAATCCGTAATTGGTCACCTCTTACCGCGATATTGCGGGAACGGATATTTAAGCGGGTACGGGTACCAAATATTACGTTTTGAGAATCGCCGGGAATCAAGTTGGCGCTAGTTGGTGCGGCGTTGGTAGTTTGGATGTTACCGGGAGCACCTGCACCCGCTACGGTCATAATTTCTTCGCCATCAAGCTTAGCCGTACGCGAAAAAAGATTGGCCTCAAGTTCGCGGGTTTTAGCTTCGAGGGCATCGATGTCACTAGCCAAGCCATTAGCTAAAGCTTTTTGTTCGTCTTGGAGGCGTTGGAGGGCAGCGAGATCATCTTTGCTAACCAAATCAAGGGTGCCTGCAGCAATCAGTTCATTCACTTTGTCTAAGCAAGCATTGAGTCCAGCGGCAAATTCATAGCGGGTCAGCGCTTGATTGCCCAAAAATTTGCGTGAAGGATAACCTTCGATACAACCGTACCGTTCAACTAAAGATTTAAGAGCTTGGAACGCCCATTGATTAGGGTCAACATCCGTCAGTTCAGATACCGAACTCACTTGAGAAACAGTCGGGTCTTCGGTCAAGCTACGCACCGAGGTGTCGGGCATTGCTGCTACAGGTACATAACTTGCCAGTAAAGCCGCCATGGTTGCAGCTACTGCTAGAGACCATTGATTTGAATTAATACGCATTCCACACACTCCTCGACAAGACAGTAAACGCACCAGTAAAACGGCATACCTGTGACCGATAATACCGTCTTCAGGTTAAGTATAGGTTAAGAGGGAAGGCTTGTAAAACCGGATTAGGGTTCTTTGCCAGCCATTAACCAAGACCAATTGGCGTTACACCAGATTATCGGTCTTGGGAGTTATATTAACATGAGTCAACTCAGAGATACTCTAGGTTATGGGTTATTTTGGGGGCAGATATCAGGCGATAGAACCCCGTTTACGGGCTTCTTTGTGGGAAACACGCACGTCACTGAGTCCAGCTTTCGTCATTTGCTGCTCGAGGATGCTAAAAAATTGAGCCCGGTCGGCCGAACGTACCACAGCTTGATTGTGTGCTTCGGCTAAGGCAACTGGATAACCATGACCTTTTTGGACTTGGCTCAAGCAGCAGCCTAAGACCCGTTCGCGCAGCTCAAGATCATCTGCAACCCACGCCGGAAAATCAATGCGCGCAATTTCTGTGCCGACATGTAGGTAGCAAAAGTAAATTTTGTGTACGCCATACAAGTCCAAAATCCGTGAAGTACTGCGCCAAAGTGGGCTGCGCTCACCGGGTTTGAGCAAGGTTTCCCACAGGCGCGTATCGGTGAGTGGACTGAGTCCTTGCCCACAAGGGGTGGCGCGGGGTTTTAGCCCCGGACAATGACTTTCACAATCAGCTGGGCTGTAAGGACAGGCTTGTAATCGCAATAAATTGACTGTTTCACTGGCGCGCGAAGCACTAATGTAGCCTGCGATAGGAACGCGCTTAAGCCGCATCTGTTCCCAACTATTGAGCAAAGGATCGAGAACTTCGGGTTGGTAGAGTTGGGGAATTTGTTCTAAGTGCCAGTAGACTAGCGAACCATCAACGAGCGCAACTGTGGGTAAATCAGAGGGCTGCTGTGCTAGCTCAGCGAGGACTTCGATCTCAGCTCGGGAACGCTGTACAGCGAGCCATTCTTCAATATTGAGCCCTAGATGTTGGGGGCCATAGAGGTCTTCTTCTTTGTAGAAAATTTCTGGGATACTATCAAGTTTTGCCCGTTGTCCAGTGCCGTAATGTAGACATACCCGCCCGACATTGATCAAAAAACAGTAGGCAATTTCATGGTGACTGGGCTTGATTTGTGAACCGTCGGTCGCCAGAACTCGGTGTCGGGCGGCAATGGTGGACACGGGTCTACCCCAAATCCCACCAACTTGTAAAGGTTCGGCTGGTTCGCCAATCAAAAAAGAAACTTGGTCGCGCTGTACCGCCAAATTTTCCATCACCTGCGCTTGGTTATTGGCCAGCTCCTGCAACAGTTTTTGGGCACGCAGGAGTTTATTTTGCATGGCTTTACTTTCGGTCTGTAACTGAGTACCGACACCCTTCATCTGTTGATTAAGTTTGAGAAAATCTAACATGATTCAAACCTCCTCTGTCAAAGGGAGTTGCTGTTGTTCTTCACGATGATCTGGCTTGTAGCCTAAGTGGGCGTAGGCACGCGGTGTTGCCATGCGTCCTCGGGCTGTTCGCTGCAAATAATCAATCTGCATGAGATAGGGTTCATAGACATCTTCAATGGTCTGGCGGTCTTCCCCTGTGGCAGCGGCGAGAGTATCGAGTCCTACTGGCCCGCCCCGATAATTTTCAATCATGATTTGTAATAGTTTACGGTCTGTCCAGTCGAGTCCCATCGGGTCAACCTCAAATAGTTCTAGGGCTGTGCGAGCAATCTCTAGCGAGACAATGCCATCACCGCGTACCTGAGCAAAATCACGCACCCGACGCAATAAACGATTGACAATACGGGGTGTCCCTCGGGCACGACGCGCAATCTCTTGGGCACCTTCTAATTCAATCGGCACCTGCAAAATATGGGCAGTTCGTAATACAATGCTCACTAAGTCTTCTTGGTTATAAAAGCGTAACCGATGCACCAAACCAAAGCGATCTCGCAGGGGAGAAGACAAGGCTCCAAAACGGGTGGTAGCACCAATTAAGGTAAATCTTGGCAAAGGTAAGCGAATGATCCGGGCGGCTTGCCCTTTACCTGTGATGATATCTAACCGAAAATCTTCCATTGCTGAGTACAATTTTTCTTCTGTCACACGTACCAGCCGATGAATCTCGTCAATAAATAAAATATCGCCTGCTTCTAATTTCATCAATAGACCTGCGATGTCTTTAGGACTCTCTAAGGCTGGCGCACTAGTAATATAAAATTTGACCCCCATTTCCTGGGCTAATAGTTGGCTAATCGTCGTTTTACCTAGTCCGGGAGGCCCATAAAATAAAAGGTGATCTAGGGGTTCATGACGGGATTTTGCTGCAGCAATCGCAACGGCTAGGACTTCTTTGAGTTCGCGCTGACCCACATAAGCACTGAGACTCTGAGGCCGCAGGGATTCTTCTTGATTATCCTGAGCTGTCTGTTCGCCCTGCAAAAGTTGGTCTGACCCCGCAGCAGATTTGACCCGTTGTGCAACAGGCTTTTTATCGGGTATGGCATTGGGCTGATGGGAAGAGACGATGGGCATGGGCTAATTGTAACCTGAGCATTTTGGCTTTTTGCGCCAGATTAGATGATCATGTCAGGGTCTACGCCGAGTGCGCGTAGGCGTTGGGCAAGTCGTTCAGCTCGGGCTTGGGCTTCTTCTTTCAGAGATCGCTCTTGCTCTTTTTGTTCGCTGTCCGTCAAGATTAGTTGACCAGTGCGGTCATACCAACGTAACCATAACCGCTCAACACCATGACAACGTCCTTGCCAGAGTCCGATTGAGCTTTGTAATTCGGGAATATAAAAAAGTTGGTCATTAGGATTATTGATGAGTGCGTAACTATTGCCAACCAGCTGAAATATCTGTAGCTCGTCAGTATAACGATTCAATAGTATGTAGTAGGGTACGCGCAGAATTTGTTCATAGACCTCCCACTTAGTTGGTGGCTGATTGGGTTTGCGCATGGTTCGCCCCATATCTTCCTGCTCAGTACCCGGTGATAGTAACTCGACGATGATCATCGGGCTGACCAACTCTTGCCAGATCACATAGCTCAACCGCAACTCCTGCTGTGCGTAGAGACGATCAACCCCAACCGCCGCATACCAATCAGGTCGTTTATACCAGTTGGTATGCCGCAAATCGTAGTAGAGATTGAGGTCAGTGGCGGTAAAAATTTTATCTTCAGGGTAACCCAAAGGACGAAACGTGGCTGATAGTAACTGTGGTTGATACAAATGAAATTCGTCCGGCAAACCAGGTTCTCCCACAATTTCACTGGGCAGATCGTACATAGTCGGCAAAGATAGCGGTGCTTGGGACATGGCGATGCTCAGGGCTTGATTCGGTTATACCCCATCTCATAAGCTAAACTCGGCCTAGTACGGCTTCCTCTAGTACGAGAGCTTCGAGTAGTTGCTCTGGCGAAACTGCAAAAGGTAATAAATGCAGGTCAGAATCCGGCTGACACGCAGCTGTCGCTACTTTAAATAAATCTGCTTGGCTGAGAGTACCTAAATGTAGGTCTTCAAGGCGCGTCGGCAAACCGATTTGCAGATAAAACTTAAGTAGTTGTTGACGTGCAATCTCCGCTAGACGGTTACCTGCTGTTTCTTCGAGACGCAATTGCACCAAGATGCCATAGGCTACTTTTTCGCCGTGGAGACTATGCCGGGTCGTTGTCAGCGTGGTCAGGGCATTATGCACCGCATGGGCTGCCACAGTTCGGCAACGGTCGCCCCCCAAGCCCCCGACTAAGCCAGCTAAACAAATATTGGCATCAACAATCTGAGTCCAGACAGGGCTACCGGGATTTTGGTAAGCAGCCTGTCCACGCAAAAGTAATAAATCACGCAAAGTACGCGCTTGTTGCACAGCCGCCATGATCAATGGGTCATCGGCTTGAGAGCTACTCACTGAGGCTTCATACCATTTGGCTAGAGCATCACCAATCCCGGCAACCAGGGTACGCTGAGGAGCATTACGCAATAGCTGATAATCCAGCAACAATAGTTCTGGAGCTTTAGTCAAAGGCACACCATACAGCCAAGTGCCTTGGGGTGAATAAACATTAGATAAAGGTGCCCAAGCAGCACAAGTTGCAGCACTCGTGGGCACCGTCACTACGGGTAAATTCGTGGTCTGGGCAACCCATTTCGCCATATCGAGAGCCTTGCCGCCACCAAGACCTACGATCCAATCAGCTTGTCGCGCCTGTTGCACGAGCGGTTCAAAGGTTTGTTCGCAGCAGTCTATGCCGTAATCACCCCAGTCCACGGTGAAATCAGTCAAGACAGCAGTTACCTCAGCACCAAAGCGGGCTTGGGTATGGGTGCCACTAATAATCAAAATGCGCTTGCCCCAAGTCGCTAAAGTTTGTAAATGTGGGAGTATCTGCCAACCGCGTTCAAGGCGTTGGGGGGCGAGAGTTGAAACCTTGGTGCTGTCCACGCTTTGCCGCTTTCATTAAGAGATGTTTCTCTATTTTAACGCTCAGAAGTGTGACTTTTACCTAAGCTCAAGATCGATTTAAGAACTACTATGTCGGGCTTTTTGTAGCCATCAGCGTGCTATTTAAAACCCAGATGCTCCCGAAAGAAATTGATACTGAGCATCCCTAAACGTTCTTGCACCATCGGAGAATTGATTTGGTGCGTAAGCCCACTCAACGGTAAAAATGTATGGGGTTGACTTGCCAAAAAGAGGGCTTGAGAAAGTTTGAGACTATGCAAAAAATAGACATTATCGTCGGCAGTGCCATGAATCAATAAAAGCGGTTGGCTAAGTTTTGGGGCATAGGTCAGCAGTGAGCTTGCTTGATAACCAGCCGGATTATCCTGAGGTAGACCCAGATACCGCTCTGTGTAATAAGTATCGTAATCAAGCCAATCTGCAACCGAGGATTTGGCTACCGCTGCTTTAAAAATATCCGGGCGGCGCAGTACAGCTAGAGCCGATAAGTAACCGCCAAATGAACTGCCCGTAATACCAATGTGGGTTAGATCAACTTGGGGTAATTGCTTAGCCAGAGCAGTGAGGACAGCTACTTGATCAAGCAGTGGCATATCGGCAAGATTGCCATAAATAGCGTGTTCCCAATCATGACCACGTCCTGGGGTACCGCGCCCATCGGCACTGATGACCACAAAGCCCTGATCGGCTAGCCATTGGTCATTGAGATAACTGCCCATCGCCGCTGTCACCCGCTGAAAACCCGGCCCACCATAGACACTGTCAATAACCGGATATTTACGCGCTGGATCAAAATCTCGCGGACGGGTGACAGCTGTATAAAAACCTTCGCCCTCACCTACTTTGATAATCTCTGTAGTAGGAATAAATGGCGGTTCTTCGGCAACGGAGGGTAATTCGGTGATGATCTGACCATCAGCACCATGAACTGTAGTCCGTCTTAGGCTGTGTAACCCACTATAGCTATAGACAGACAGTTGATGATTATCGCTGTAAACGGCTTTATACAGGCCAGCTTCTGTACTCAAAGGCACAGCTTCACTCTTGTCTAACCCCACGCGCCAGAGCTGAACTTGGGTCGGGTCAGGACTGGCATGATAATAAAGTTGGCGACTCTTGGTATCTAGAGATAGCCCATTAGTCGGTCGGTACCCAGCTTGGGCTGTCACTAATACCCGCTGTAATTGACCTTGGGCATTGCGTAACTCCACTTGCCAGCCGCCCGATTCAGCCCGGTCACTACTCCAAATAAACCCCGAACCATCCGCTAGCCAAAGCGGCGTATGTTGGTCGGCCTCGATCCAGGTTGTACTGTGTTCACGCAAAAGTGACTGAGTTTTCCCAGTATGCACATCGGCGGTGAGGAGGGCGGTTTCATGCTGTAGACGGTCTTGGACAAGCAGGGTTAAGGGACTACCTTTGTCCCAGTGCACACTGACCAGATAGGGATAACGCTGTTGATCCCACTGCACTAGTGTGGTTTTGCCACCAGTTGCTTTGATAATGCCTAACTTGACGACTACATTATTGTGACCAGGGCGGGGATAACGCTGATAAACCGGTTGAATACCAGGATTTGCTGGATCACTGACTTGCCAGAGTTCGACAGCGCGCGCATCGGCGATTTCGTAAGCAAGATAGTGCTGATCCGGTGACCACCAGTAGCCACGGTCACGATCCATTTCTTCTTGGGCAACAAATTCGGCTAGGCCATGGGTTATGTCTTCATTGCCGCCTTTGGTTATTTGTTGACGGGTAAAGGTTTTGAGGTTTAGCGTGTAGAGGTCATAATCCAAGATGTAGGCAATCTGAGAACTATCAGGCGCAAAACGTGGGTCAATCAGCGTACCTCGGCCTAGGGGCAGTTCGCGCACTTGGAGTGTCGTTCGGTCAACTAAATAGGCTTTACCCGCTAAGCTGACAAGCAGGGATTTCCCATCTGGGCTGATGGCAAAACTGGTAAACCCTTGGGCGGTAATACGTTGGCGTTCGCGGCGGGATTGTTCGGCAGCAGAGAGGGTTTCGCTGGCTCCTTTAAGTAATTGGGCAGGCGTAAGTAGCTCTTGGGTTTGACCGGTACTAAGGCTGTACTGATATAGACTTAGCACTGGTAAGCGTGGCTTAGCCCTCAGAAAAATAACGGCATCACCAGCGGGTGTAGGCTGGGGATTAACAGGGCGGCCTAGGGTAAAGTTACGAGTCTCAGCTAAGTCATGGAGAAATTTTGTATTGATATTCATGGATGTTGAATTTGGGGGGAGAGCTTTGAGCGGTGTAATGGCAACTAAGGTGACCCAACTTAAAACGAAAAGTATTAACCAACGTGTCCTCAGCATTAGATTTCCTGTATTGGTTACGGTATGTTTAATGCTTAAAGACAGTTTTGACATGACAATGTGAGTAATATTTCTATCCTACTCTGAGAGTTGCTGACCTTAGCGCGTCAACTGGTCTGCCCAGGCTAAGGCTTCCAGAAAACTTGTGATCCGGGCGATGCCTTGACCAGTGATATCAAAGGCTGTCCCGTGATCCGGTGACGTACGCAAAAACGGCAAGCCCACGGTCATATTCACCGCATAATCAAAGGCCAATAATTTAAGTGGGATCAGTCCTTGGTCATGGTAGAGGGCGAGATAGCCATCAGGAGCCATGACAGAGGCATCAAACCAAGCCTGTCCGGCTTTGACCCAGAGCGTATCTGGTGGAACGGGGCCCGTGACCTGAGGATAGGTAGAGAGTAAGGGAATGAGCCAATCTTGCTCTTCTGTGCCTAGTTGTCCCTGTTCGCCACTGTGAGGATTGAGTCCGGCAACACTGATCTGGGCGTTTGGTAGATCAAATGTCGCGCGCAAAGTCTCAGCTAACAAATCTAATTTCCAGCCCACCAACGCAGCATTGAGCACCTCGGGGACTTGGCGTAACGGCAAATGCGTGGTCGCCAGCAAAAGCCGCCAACACCAGCCGCTATGGGGAGAACGTGCCACAAACATCATGCCGTAACGATCATAACCCTGAGCTAAGACTTCTGTTTGACCAGGATACTGATGTCCTGCTAGGTGCCAGGCCGTTTTAGAAATCGGAGCGGTCACTATGGCTCTAGCTTGCCCAGTTTTGACCCAAGTGAGCGCGGTTGTCAGATACCGAAAACTGGCATCCCCACTCGCCGCTTGATGGTGCCCATAGACAAATTCGGCTGTGGGTAGATCGATGAGCTGAAGTAATTGCGGATCGAGACATAATACTTGCTCTCGCAATAGTGCGTAGGTTTGCTCTAGCACTGCGCGACTGCCCACGACAACACAGCGTTTGTGCCAATCCTGAACGGCTAAGGCCCGTAAGATCAACTCGGCACCAATGCCTGCCGGGTCACCCAGGGTTAGGATCAACGGTTTCATGGGATAAATAACCGCTCATCTGTAAGGGCAAGTGGCGTTGGTAGACAATGAGGCTGATTCCAGCCATGAAAATCATGACCTCCCGTCACTTGTTTATCCAAGCGCACCGCGATATCACGCCAAAATTGACGAATTTCTGGATTATGGCTCGGGTGATAGACCTCCAGCGCATCAACGCGGTCAATCAAATCTTCATTCATGGCACGCGCATAACGCTGGGGATGGGCAATTGCAATAAAAGCGCCCGCCCGGCGCAGCATTGCTACGGCATCAGCACAACTCAAATAGGATAACCCTTGATTTTCGCCGCGCCAGACATTTTGTACCCGCAACCACTCGGCCACGATCATCTGAGGATGGATGCCTAAATTGATCAAATCTTGAATTGCTTGACCGCGTTGGCTTAGGGTTTTTGATAAGGTTTCGGTACCTAAATTTTGTAATGTGGCCTGCCAAGCCGCTTCATAGAGGTCAGCAAATAGCTGTGAATAAGCCAGCAATTCGGCAGTGAGTGTCAGATGATAACCCAAAAAATGTATTTCAATGCCCGTATCTGGACAGATCCCAGATAATTCGATGGCACCTACAACATTTTTTGGCAGGTCTAAATCTAGCCAACCGTGAATCGTATTGTGATCGCTAATCGCTAATTTTTGATAGCCCTGTTGCTGAGCATGAGCGGTCAATTGTTGTGGTGAAAATAAACCGTCACTGGTACAGGTATGGTTATGCAGACCGACTAAAGATAGGTTATTCATCAAAGATCTCACCATGCCTCTAGCCTAGCAGATGGAATTGAGCAGCTCAGATTCCGGTTTTTAGCCATCTCCTGGGCGCAGAAGATGGCGTATTGAGCTGAGCACCCTACACGGACACCATAACTTTACGTTTAGCAGCCAGCGCATTGATCAGGTCATCGAAGGACGCAGCAAAGGATTTTACGCCATCTTCTTCGAGTTTGTGGGTGACAGCGGCGAGGTCAATACCCGCTGCTGCTAGGCGATCGAGCATGGCTTGGGCATCAACAGTTTTTTCGGCTAGGGTCGCGCGTGCCACACCATGATCCCGGAAAGCGTCTAACGTCGCTGGCGGGACGGTATCGACAGTTTGATCGCCGATCAACTCTTCTACATAGAGAACATCACGATAGTTGGGGTTTTTGGTACCCGTACTCGCCCAGAGCAAGCGTTGGGGATGCGCACCTTTTGCTTTGAGTCCTGCGAAGCGTTCACCTTTAGAGATTTCTTCCCAAATGTGATAAGCCACCGCTGCATTAGCAATCGCAGCTTTACCCAATAGTGCACTGACATCTTCCCCGGCGGCTTGTTTTGCTTCAAGCAATTTATCGACAGCAGCATCAACCCGTGAGACAAAGAAACTTGCCACCGAAGCAATACGGCTCACATCGCCGCCTTGATTTGCCAAGGCTTCTAACCCACTCAGGTAGGCATCGACTACGGCTTGATAGCGCTCAAGGCTAAAAATCAAGGTGACATTGACATTAATGCCCGCCGCAATGACTTGTTGTATGGCTGGCACCCCTTCGAGAGTCGCGGGGATTTTAATCATGATATTGGGACGGTCAATTGTCTGCCAAAAGCGCAGGGCTTCTTGGACGGTTCCGGCAGTGTCGTAAGCTAGCTTGGGTGAAACTTCGATGCTGACATAACCATCAGCGCCATTGGTATCGGTGTAGAGGGGTAAAAATAAATCTGCGGCAGCCCGGATATCTTTGATCACCAGAGCTTCATAGATCTCATCGACCGAATTACCCGCATCAGCCAAAGGTTGGATCTGCTCATCGTAAGCACTACTACCTGTGATGGCTTTTTGGAAAATAGTGGGGTTAGAAGTTAGACCACGCACACATTCTTCTTCGATTAGCCGCTTGAGTTCGCCGGAGGTGATCAGGTCACGTCGCAAATCATCAAGCCATAAACTTTGACCAAATTCGTTAACCAGGCACAAGGGATTGGATAGCGGCATTGCCGTAACTCCTTAAAAACAAGCTTTCTCTCTATTTTATAAAGTCTCTGGGCGTACCATCCGAAATGTCATATTTATTGCAGAAGCCTCACATACTCACGACCCTGGTAGACGGTCAATCTGCGCAAACCCAATCAACTCTAATTGACCAGGGGTCAAGCTCAAGCGCAAAATGCGTCCGGTGATACCCTGTTGGCGTAAAGTATCGAGATTAATCACAGTATTGAGCGCGCCACTAAAAATTTCTCCCAAATCTGGCGGTACTTCGACGCCATCAAGCAGAAATTGCGGGTGTAAAAATTGTAATTTTGTGCCCTTATCTACGCCTAAGGCTGTACGAATTGTAAAACGAATCTCCTGTCCCGGCGGGGTTTTGCCCACCACTGAGAGCAGAGCCGAGATCGCGATTTCACCCTGAGTGAGCTGAATTTGCGGCTGAGTCAGATCAAATGTTTCGAGTTGGGCGGCTCCTCCCGATAGACTGGGTAATTCGGCGCGGATACCTTTTAGAGAAGCTAAGATTTGCGGCATATTCAGCGCGATATTCAAATCAGCTTCGGTGAGTTGCACCCGAGCCGCTGCTTTGACGGGCTGAGCCAAATGACTTAGGTTATTCAAATCAAGTTTGATCGGGTCAGATTCAAGCTCAACCAAAGCCACCCGAAATCCTGGTTGCAGCAGTACACCCCGCCCGGCAACCCGTACCCGATCAATTTCACCGAGGGCTAAACGATAATTGGGAACACTCTGTACCCGCACTTCGAGCCTCTCAGCACTTTGAATTTGATTGCGCAACTGTTTGGTGAGAATTTCATCCACAGCCACGCCTCCTACAGCCCCGACAGCCAGCAGTGCAGCGACTAGCCCCGACAGCCAGTCCACGCCTAGAAGCCCCGTTCTTGGAGGTAGGTGCGTAGGGGTTGCCAGCGGACTTTAGGGTCACTACCCATTTCAATGACGATTTTGACGCGGGTTTCTTGGCTAGTCAGCAGAATCAAAAATTCTAATTCCTGTACAGCTAAGACTTTGCCTTCGATGATCCACAACAAAAGACCTTTGGCATTGGGCGGCAGACTAGCTAAATTAGTTTGGATAATGGGCGGGAAATTATGGACATATTTATCTTTTTTACCGAGGTGTGCCGGACGCACGGTGTGATTTTCGGTCAGATAACGGGCCGGATCTCCCAAACCCCGAGCCGACATCTGAAGGGAAACATAGCCTGCCTCGCGTACCCGCCGCCGATAGTTGCCCTCAAATCCGCCTTCGGGAGGAGACCAGAGTGCAACGGTGCCTTCTTTGAGCACTTCATCTACAAATGTCTTACCATTGGTCACAATTGGGTAGGCCATCACCCTCGTCCTAGCTGGTGTTTGCTACCCTTCAGCGTACTTGATCTTTGGAGCTTCAACCGCCTAAGGCCGAATAGCTCGCAGCACTAGTTGGTTTGAGGGGTTCACCTGTTGTACCTAAACGGTCTTGGACATTTTGCGGACGGTTCTCGCCTTCGTTAAGGCGCATTTCTGTACAAAATGTTGTCATACTCAGACCACCATTATTTTTGAGGGTACTGGCCCGAAAGCGTAAATTTTCGCTGGCAAAGCTAAACCGCTCCTCAGATTCGGTCTGCTGGTAACAGGTCGAGAGCAAGAGTGCATCATCATCTGCGAGGCGATACTGTCCGGCGACAGGCACACTTTCGGCATAGCCCAAATCCCGCAACAGGGTACCAGCGCGGCCTGTGGCATCATCGGGTATGGGTACCATCAGCGAACGCCCATCATGATTAAGGTTATCGCCTTGCAAAGTCCCCTTCCAAGTCACTAGGGCTGCTCCCATGGCCTGAGTTGGATTCTTTTGATGCAATTCACACAGGGCCACGACCTCTGGATGGTCAGCGGGTAAACAGAGGATTGTGATTTCTGACTCGCCTTTTTCTTGTCTACGAAAAGCTAGGTGATGGCTAACCCGTTGGGAATACCACCGACCTTCACAGGCCCGAAAAAACGCCATCACATCCATCGATTGTTTCCTGATTGCTTCTTATCATTGTGCCTCATCAAGCCCAACTGGAAAAGGTATGACTGAAAAACTATCTGGGCGGTGGCTTGCTTAATCTACGTCCTGGCAACGCATCAACACCTCTCTAATGCTTTTGTTTGTAGTGTTGTCTGGTCACGCGAGAGCTGACTATTATTTAAAAGGCGCAATCGCAGATGGTAATCCTACTCTCATAAAAAATCGAGCAAACGATTGAGAAAAGTGTTCTAGATAAGGAGAGTCTAAACGCCAGTGAGATTCTGCTTGCGTAGCTCTACGTTTTAGATATCCTATAGGCAGGCTATAAATTTCTCGAAAATCCACTACTAGTGCTTCACGATTATTTTCTGGATTCGTTGGGGAGGCTAGTAAATGTAAACCTTCAATCCTGCCTTTACGAACCTCTTCCCACTTCTTTGCAAAATTAGGATTAATCTCTTCAAAATCAATCAACTTGAATATGGGACACATAGCGACTAGGTCAACTTTGCCATTCTCCAAATCACAACTTTGAGTTAAGACAATAAGGTTAACTTTATCTATGGGAATTATCATTTGACTGTCATCTTCGCCATATTCTTCGCCAAGTATAGGAATCCAACAATCTTCCAAGAGATCACCTTGAAGGAGTGAAGATCCTTGTGCTTTAACCCAAAAAGATTTCTGACTCATGGGTCATTCTTCATTTTCATCTTCTAGGCTATAGGGCTTGGCGAGCCTACGCCCTCGATGAACAAATCGCACATTGATAAATCGTCTTTCTTTAGCAGGTATAGAGTTATACGAAAAGTCGTCTTCATCTACTACTTTTTCAACAGAGACTTCGCTTTCAACAACCCTAAAAAAATGCTTAGTAGCAGTGCCACAGGCTGTTTTTTGAGTATCAAAGAAAGCTGTACGCTCTTTATTTTGTAAAGCTTTACCTTCTAAGCTATGTAAAGAGATTTCTTGGCGATGCCACTTAAACGGGTCAGCATGTGCAGGAAGGGAAGGATAGTATAAGCTCATTTAAAAAGCTCCCTAGTTTGGTCGGTGATGCATTCCTCAAAAACTTGATTTTTGCGGTTACGGCATAACTCTAAAATATCCCAAACCTGTTGCCCATTGTCCATATCTTTTTCGTGATAAATCTCAATATCTAGAACGACAGAGACAAAATCTGGATTTGGCGACTCAACAACCGCATGATTGAGCATCAACATGCTTTCAATCTCTGGTTGAGGCAGTAGGAGTTGGATAAGGTAGCTGCTGACGCCTTGGGAAATAGAGGTAGGTACAGGGGGCACCACAGTAAGATAGTCCTGAAAATTTAGAGAGCCGTCTATTTGCAAAGGTAAATTTAAATGGTTGACATACCGTAGACTTACTCTTTTTATCATGAATGGTGTGAGTGATTTTTTGTAAATAGTCCATAACCGATGAGCTTCATTTTTGAATAATGCCCAGCCACTGTACGGAGCAAGTCGGTGGAATGAAAATCCTCTAAGAGTAGCCCGAAATACTTGCTTATTGTCTGCGTTAGAAAATTGATAGCCAACGTGAGACTTTTCAAGACTGACAACCTGGCCTATCTGTCCACTAATTTGTTCCAATGACTGCTGCACAGGGTAGTCGGTTTTAGTAAAATCTCTTACTCTTAAAAGTTGATCAAGGTTGCTGTTTTCAGGTAGCTGCACCTGAAAGTCAATTATTGCTTCTGTAATAGGTGCTTGCGGGTAGAGGGTAAATTCCTTCATATTAATGAATAATACATCCTTTTTATGCCTTTTTGGCTAATTCTATGTTTGTAGTCGCTCCTATATTGACGATTCGATTTGTGAAAGACTATCGGTATTTTGTTCTAAGTTACCCCTGACACAGCACAATTGAACTCAGATAACCGGGAGTGAGAATATGACCCAAGCTCAGATTGCAGTTATTGGCGGTAGTGGTTTATATCAGATGCCGGGGCTCACAAATATACGGCACGTCGATATTACAACGCCCTTTGGGAAACCCTCAGATCAACTGGTTTTAGGTGAAATTGACGGGATCACGGCCGCTTTTTTGCCGCGCCATGGTCGTCATCATCAGCTTTTACCCACCGAAGTTCCTTATCGAGCGAATATTTACGCGCTCAAAACCCTAGGCGTATCCTATATCTTGGCAGTTTCAGCAGTTGGTTCTCTACAAGAAAACTATCGTCCCGGTGACTTGGTTTTGGTAGATCAGTTTTTTGATTGGACGCGCCAACGTCCATCGACATTTTTTGGTGATGGCGTTGTCGCCCATGTTAGTTTTGCCCAGCCGATAAGTCTCGAATTAGTTGCGCTAATTAGTGAAACTTGTCAGCAATTAGAGTTAGGAAGTGCGCAGGTTCATCAAGGGGGAACATATTTATGTATGGAAGGCCCGGCTTTTTCGACCTATGCCGAGTCGATGGTTTATCGGCGTTGGGGCATGGAGGTGATTGGCATGACCAATGTGCAAGAAGCCAAACTCAGCCGTGAGGCGGAAATTGCCTACAGTACGCTAGCTTGGGTCACGGACTATGACTGTTGGCACCCGGATCATGGCGCGGTCACAGTCGAACAAATTATGGCCTATCTGCATCAAAATGTTACCCTTGCCCAGCGTATTCTCGCAGCCGTAATCCCACGTCTTGGCGTTAGCCTACCCGTCTGTGCGGCTCACTCTGCGCTCAAAAATGCTTTACTCACACCGATTGACCAGATCCCTGTGGCTACAGCCCAAAAATTGGCTCCGCTCCTGCAAAAATATTTACTGGCCTAAATTAGAAAGTCGAAGTTAGCCCGACTCGAAAGTTAGTCCCCGGCGCTGGACCGCCGTAGGAACGCTCGTAATAAGTATTGAGCAAATTATCTATATAAGCATTCAAAATTAGCCCCGAGGCCAATGGGAAGCGTAGGGATAAATCTAAGGTCATATAGCCAGGAATCGTGCTGCCTGTGGGTAACTTGGCAACTTGAGAAATAAATATCCCCGGATCTACTTCAACATCGGCAGGCCCCACATGATAGGTATCAACGGAGCGTTGTCCTACAAAATTGGTAAATAAAGCTGCTCGAAATCCGATGGGCTCTTCGTAGCTAAATCCGACTCTGCCCATATGAAAAGGAACTAAGGCGTATTGAGTTTGATCAATCTCAGGCCGTCCCGAGTTAATAATCCGGGCATCGGTATAAGTTTCTGTCAAGAAAAATTTCCAGTTTGGACTGAGTTGCCAGTCAAAGCTCATCTCAAAACCAGAATTATAAACCGAGGGGTAATTAACCCGTACCCGGTCACCATTGACATAACCTAGCGCCGTAAATTCGGCAAAATCGGGCTGGCGCGGGTCAACCAAACTTAAGGAGGCGAGATTACGAACATCTGAGATAAATCCTGTAACACCCAAGTTTGTTTTTGGACTAGGTTGCCAATCCACACCCGCATCCCAAAAAGAGCCGCGTTCTGGCAAGAGATTGGGGTTGCCTTTATGGACAGTTTTGCCAAATAAATCATGGAAATTGGGAGCCTTAAAACCCCGATTAAAATTAGTGCGCAAGGCAAAGGTTGGGGTCATTTGCCAGCGTAAACCAAGGTTTGGGTCAAGGGAGTTGCCGTATTTGTCGGTCAAGCTATAGCGTCCCCCTGCCGACAAAAACAGATTACTGGTTAGTTTGACATCATTGAGGACAAAGAGTGCAGGACGCTCTAAGCTCGTATCATAGTCGAGTTCATTACTACTGAGGACTTCTGAGCGTCCCATTTCTTTGAGGTAATCAAAACCATAGGTGATGCGCCAGTTGGGATTTAGTTGCCAACTATGACTGGAGCGTATCCCCAAAAGATAAATTTCTGTCCTAAAATCTTCGCCACCAGCGGCAACTTCACGGTTGAGAGCACGGTCTAGTGAGATACGAGTTTGCAGTTGTGAATCATCACCCTTACCTAACTTGCTATCCCAGGTCAAAGCCAGACCGTAACTATCAGTATTTAAGCGAGACTTATGATCATCATTGAGACCTAACTGATCGGCACTAAGACCGTTATAGACATTTTGGCGGTCATCGATAATTGAGACAGGAGAGATACCTTTGTAACTGTTTTGCAAGATACCGGATAGCGTTAAAGTATTACGCGAATCCAACTCATAGCCTAGTTTACCCTGATAGCTGCGACTATTGACATCGCCTCCGGGTCTGATACCACGTAAGGTGCCTGTAGGTCGCTCGACTTCGTAGGGGAAATTATTGAGCGTATTAAAGTTTTCAGTAGACAGACTGTAGAGCCAAGAGCCACTCTTACCCCGATAACTGGCTGAGTATTTGCTATAACCATAACTACCAAATTCGGTACTTGCCACAACTTCAGCAGGTTTAGTGGGTTGGCGGGTAATGACATTGATGACGCCACCGAGTGCAGTACTGCCATAAAGCGTCGTGCCGCCACTGGGCATAACTTCAACACGTTCCGCTTCAAAAATCGAAATCTCACCGGGATCATAGTGTTCTTGATTGAGGTTGGTAATAGGTCTGCCATCGACTAAGATTGCTGTACTCGTTGTCGGTAAACCTCGAATAAAATAGCCATTATGAACATCTGAACCGGCCCCAGAAATATTGGAGGTTACCCCTGGCGTATTGCGAATGACATCCCCCAAAGTTCGGGCACCTTTTTGTTCGATCTCAGCGCGATCAATTACATAAACTGGCGTTGTCGTTTCACTACGGGGTCTACGTACTTGACTACCTGTGATCGTAAACTCAGCGAGCAGATCAACATTTTCGTCGTCATCTAGAGCACTCTCGTTATTAGGTGATTGTGCTAACAAATCGGCAGCACGGGTTGAGATAACTTCTGGCTTTGGTAAAGGCTGTGCTTGACTGGTGGTGGTAAAAGCTACACTTAGAACTATGGCAATAGTAATCTTGGCGAGAGGCAAAAGCAGCAGTGGGGTCATTGTAAACTTTCATTTTCTTTTCATTTTTCATGATATTACAGCTTTTGATTTTGGTGAAAAGGACTAGCAAATTGGGAATTAGCGGGTGAAGTCTGCAAAAGAACACAGAGATAGAATAAACCTGCCAGATATCAAGGATTTCCATGATCACGCTCTACCACTTGACGGTCTCCTTCAACTCACGCCGTATCCTGATTGCCCTGCTAGAAAAAGGGCTAACCTTTGAAACTATCGAGATGCGATTAGATGGCGACCAGTTCCAACCAGATTTTCTTACGCTCAACCCTTTTCATCACATCCCACTTTTGCTAGATGGTGAGGTACGGGTGTTGGAGTCCCTAGCGATCCTTGACTACCTAGAGGCACGTTACCCTTCACCAGCCCTGCTGCCGACCGAACCCAAGGCTGTGGCTGTGGTACGCATGGTGGAAATGGTCACAATTAATGAACTAGTACCACCTTTTGGGATGCTTATTCGCCAAAATATGGGTGCAGTGATCGAGCAAGCCACGGCTCAGGAAGCTCGTCAGCGCATCACGACGGTACTTGCCTTTTTTGAGAGTCTGCTTGGGGATCAACCCTACTTTGCGGGAGAACAGTTTACCCTAGCCGAGGTGGTAGCGGGAACTGTAGTGCCACGCTTGCCGGGAGTACAGGTATTGTTGGATGACTACCCACGGTTACAGCAGTGGAGTAAGCGGCTATCTGGGCGGGACTCGTGGGTGCAAACCGAGCCTAAGGCGGCGGATTTAGCGGCTTTTCGGGCGCGTATGGCAGTGATCAAGGCGCGCAGTTAAAAGGAAAGGGGGGATCGTCGGGCGAAGAGTTGAGGTTCAAACCTGAGCCTTAACTTGCCAAGCTGGGTAGACATGTTATAGTAACCAGAGATTTTGAGAATCATTCTTGTTCTCGGACTCGTTTTCATCTCTGAGGGTGTGTCATGTCGCGAAGTGGTTTGGTAGCTCTTTTGGTATGGGCAAATGTCTTAGGCGTGCAGTCACAAACCGCTGTTCCAGTTCCGTCTATTTCTTCTCAGGCTAAGGATTTGACGTTAGCACAGGGTGGTAAACCGCTACCTAATCTGGTAGCTGATGCTGATCAAGATGACGAACCTGTAGATATTTTGGATGAAGTCACGGTTACTGCGAGCCTCGGACGCAAAGTCAAAGCCCGTGAGACCACCAGCAGTATCTATGTGGTCAATACCCAAGAAATTGAGCGTAAGGGCTCACGTCAGGTGGGGGACGCTTTGCGCGGTGTGCCAGGGGTAGTGAGCAATATGTGGGGAGCGGGCGAAGATGTGCATAGCACTTACTTTATTCGGGGTTTGCCGACGACTAGTACTGGGTTACTGATTGACGGACGTTCGGTAAATAACCTCAATCAAGAGCACGTAGACTTAGCAGAGTTACCCGTTTATGATATCGAACGCATCGAAGTCCTCAAAGGGGGCGCATCTTCAGTCCTTTATGGCAGTACGGCAGTCGGCGGCGCAATTAATATTATTCCGCGCACCACACCCAAAAAATTTGAAGTCGATAGTAATGTGACCTTTGGGAGTTATGGCTTTAGTCAATATAGTGCGCGTATCGGCGGGCCACTAAGTGATAATTTCCGCTATGCCTTATTTGCCACTACGTTTAATAGTAATAATAATTATGCCTATCAAGTAAACCGCGATGACCGCACCCTGTTTGGGGTTAATTATCCGGCTCAGACGCTGACGGGGATTCGTCCCGGTGGTGAAGTCAGCAGCTCGACTTTTGGGGTTAATTTTGATTGGGATATTGATCAGCGCACGACCCTAAAATCAACTACCTATCTGCGCCGGGGTATTCGGGGCGTTAACTTATTTTCTCTGGTAGACCCGCGTACTGCCATCCAAACTTCGGGTAACTCTGGCTGTATCCAAGATCCTTTTTGTACAGCAACTGAATTGGGTCTAAATGACGAAACGCGCCCTCAGATTCGTATTGACTATTTTGGGACGGCGTTTACCTTAGACCGCAAGCTTGGTGAAGGGGACGATTCTAACCTAAAGATTCGGCTAGGCTATGATACCGGATTTACCACCGAAACCGATGTCAACTCTGACTTTATTCGTGAACTAGATAAAACCACACAAATCACGGTTCTCAATGCCCGTATTCAACACGACTGGCAAGTGACACCAGGCATTAACCTAACCTATGGCTTTGACTTTATTCGTGAGTCAGGGCGTTCCTTCACCCTAGATTTACTTACACCCGGGGCGACGCAAAATATTGCTTTTACAGCTCAGGTAAATCGTCCTTCTTTATTTGGTGTCGGGACTTTTAAGCTAACAGATAATATCACAGCGACCTTAGGCTTTCGGGGAACTTTTGCCAATAGTTATAGTTTTAATAGCACAACCTATTTTGTTGGTCAGAGTAGCTTGAACTATGCTGGTTCCTTTGATCCAAGTGTAGGTATCGTGTGGAGTATTACACCTCAGTTTGCCTTGCGTAGTTCCTTTGCCCGCGTTTATAAAACCCCCAATTTCAATGACTTATTTGCCAACGGCGAAATCCAAGGTAATCCGGGTCTGGTTCCAGAATCGGGGTCAACCTTTGATGTGGGCTTTGATTGGCAAGCCGCTCCTAATCTGACGGTGCGTGGAGCCTATTTCGTGAATGATATTCAAAATTTGCTTGCTTACAACCGTATCAATCCTTTGCAAGATGGCAGTATTGCTCCCCAAGACCAAGGACTCATTGATCAAGGCTATGCCCTAGGTGATCTGGTCAGGGTCAATTTTCCACAGACTAAGTTTACGGGTTTTGAGTTGAGCTTCGATTGGCGGTTTGCGCCCGGTTGGACATTTTTTGGTACAGAAACCTACACCGATGCCCGGATTACCCAAGGTTTCAAACCAGAACTCGACCAAAATCAGTATCCCTTGGTGCCTTATCACAGCGGACAACTAGGGTTTACCTTTGCTTCTCCCGGTGACTGGCGGTTCGCGCTATTTAGTAATTTCCAGGGTCTGCGCCCAAGTGACCCTTATCACCTAGGGCCGAGCGTTGGTTTTACACCCAATGGTGATCTGGCGACCTTTCCAACGGGCAATTTGATTCCTAATATTGGCTACTTGGCTCCCGGCTCCTTGTTACCTGGCTATCTCACTCTTGACTTGACCTTCCATATTCCTCTGAGTCCTAATGTTGCCCTGAATGGTTTCCTCAATAACTTGACTAATCTTGCCTACGAACGCAACTACGGTAATGGTGCGCCCCCGGCAAACTTCACCCTAGGCGTGGAAACACATTTTTAGCATAAGCATCGGTTGTAAGATAGCAGTCGAGTCTTACGTGATGTCATGGAGTTGGTGCGTCGCTGGTTATGGCCGGTACTCTCACTGAGCCTAGGTTTAGCCTGGGTCGGATTGGTCATTGCTGACTGGTTTGGCGTGGATGATCATCTCTGGGGTCAGCGTATTAGCGAAATCCAAGGACATCTGGCCTTACTAGGTTTAGCCTTATTGCTACTTGCAGCCTCGGCTCAACAGTGGCTACCCCAATTGCGCTCCGAACGCCGCTGGCTCGGGTTACTGACGTTTGGCTTTGCCGTAACCCATACCTTTAGTTCCGTTGATCATAATCTTGGTGAAAGTTGGGAAGGAATTTTATTTCTCGTACCGTGGCTCCAAGCGGGGATTGGTTTGGGTATAGGGTCCGTAATTTTGATGATTCCGCTGGCTTTGACTAGTTTTAACCAAGCCGTGATCGTTTTGGGGCGTAACTGGTATCGTTTACACCAACTCATAATTCCTGTTGCGCTACTTGCTGTTTTGCATACTCTGATCGTCGGCGTTCATTATCTAGGAACCAATCTTGACCCGCTAAAATTGGGCGCGAGCGGGCTACTGAGCCTAAGTCTGATTGCAATTGGCTGGACACGCCAGCAGGCTCAAAAGCTTAAAATGCGCAAGCAAGCTGAATAAGTGTAATTTCTGATACACAAAGGCTGATCATGCAGCAAATTTTGGGTATACACTAAGAACAAGAGAATTTTTTGAGTAGGGGTTATGGTTCAAGCTGTACGTTTTGCTTTGACTGAGATTTGTGCTGAAGCTCAAGGTCTGGTCAAAAATGGCCGCATTAGCAAGCGTCAACCCATTGCTGATTTAGCCAAATTTTATTCTGCTGCTGAGTGGCAAGGCATCTACCATGAGTTGTGCCTCAATGACTATTGCTTGACGAGTCCTGTGGGTGAACTGACCATGACGGATGACTGGTCAGAAGATTAGTTTTTGCTGACGCTAAGGCTCTTTACCCGGTTATGCCAAAATTGGGGAAGAAGACACGAGGGCGAGCCTTGACCGACACGTTAGTCTTGGGTGGTGGCGTAATTGGCTTGTCTGTAGCCGTCGAACTAGCCCTGCGCGGGGCTAAGGTCAAAGTTTTGACGACGCACAAAACAGGTCTTGCAACCACAGCCGCCGCTGGTATGTTAGCACCCCAAGCTGAAGCTATCCCAGAGGGAAAATTCCGAGATTTTAGTCTAGCTAGTCGTGCGCTTTGGCCAATTTGGCAAGAGAAATTACAATATTTGAGTGGTCAAGGTATTGGCTACTGGCCTTGCGGGATTTTGAGCTTGCATGATCAGACACAAACAGGGATAGATTGGCAGAGTTATGCACAATTAGAACCCATGATTTCTGGTCTGGGGGGCGTGATCAAAGGTGGTTATTGGTATCCTGAAGATGGTCAAGTTGACCCGCGTTTGTTACTAAAGGCTCTAACCTTAGCCTGTGCAACTTTGGCGGTTGAGATCATCAACCAAAGCGAGATTAAACGCTTGGTTAGTAACCAGACCTCGCTCACTTATATAGAGACAACGCTTGGAAATTTCCAGGCCGATACCTATGTGTTGTGTTGTGGTAGTTGGTCAACTCAGCTTTTAGATCTACCCGTCTTTGCGCTCAAGGGACAGATGCTAGCCCTCCAAATGCCTAAGCATCAGCAGCTCAACCAGGTTTTATTTTGGCAGGAGGCAGGTATTTATTTGGTGCCACGCCAGGATGGGCGGCTAGTCGTGGGAGCGACTCTCGAAAATGTCGGTTTTTTGACGGGTACGACGGCTGAAGGATTGGCTTATTTACGTCAACAAACCCACGCTCTGTTACCGCTAACAGCAACTTGGTCAGAGGTAGAAACCTGGTCTGGCTTTCGCCCTGCTACGCCTGATTTACGGCCAATTTTGGGTCGGTCGGCACTTAAAAATCTTTGGCTCGCCACGGGACATCATCGTAACGGTATTCTCTTGAGTCCACAAACAGCCAAAAGTCTGGCTGAGGCACTGCTCGGCAACTCGGTACCAGAATTAGAAGATTTTAGTTATCAACGCTTCATTCCCTAAAAAGTTTTGCCCGCCTGCCCGAAAATGTTAGAGTGCCTACGGGAGAAAAGTAACATGGCGCAAAAAAACAGAAGTAATCTAGGTGCAAACATAACCCTTGGCTTGTTGTTACTGGTGGGTGGTGGTGTAGCCTATGCCCTAATCACCCCTGATTCTGACCTCAAAGCCATCAATGCCATGCATACACTCTCAGGCCAAGTCCAAGCTTTCCATGACCGTTTTTATCCTCCTTCTACCTCTCTGGTGGCGGCTGTTTCCTCTGCCCAAGATAGTAAGACTGACACAGATGAACCTACTTCAGTACCAGTTGAGAATTCAACGCCTACGCCAGAACCTACAGCAGCCGTAGAAAGCCTACCAGCACCAGATACTAGCTTCGCATCTGATGACCCCTTAGCCCTCCGGCCTCAGGCGCGTACCAGTCGCATTCCTGCGATCATGTATCACGACATTGTGGCAAGTCGCCAAGAAGCCACAGTTTCCTTTGATGTGACCGTCAAAAAATTCCGTCAACAGCTTGAGTCAATTCGCGATAGTGGCGCGACCCCGATTACCATTGACCAACTCGAAGCCTATCTGACACGCGGTGAATCATTACCACCCAAGCCAATTTTATTAACCTTTGATGATGGCTATCTCGGTCAACTCAAAAATGCCTATCCTTTACTCAAAGAATTTCATTATCCCGCTGTATTTTATATCCATACCGGATTTGTCGGTTCGACCAAAGGTAAGGGTCATCTCAGTTGGTCACAGTTACAAGCTCTGAGTAAAGAAGGCTTAGTGACGATTGCCTCACATACAGTTAATCACCCGGCCGATATGACGACCTTAACCGATGAGCAACTCCATCGTGAAATCTTTGATTCTAAACACATTCTCGAGAAAAAGTTGGGGATACCGATTATTCACTTTGCTTATCCGGTCGGCAAACGGGATGCTCGGGTCGTGGCCTTAGTCAAAGAAGCTGGCTATCACACGGCTACCACCATGGACGAGGGCTATGTCGGCACCTCGGCTAATATGCTCGAACTCAACCGCTATGGACAATCTAATTTGGCTGTGGCCTTAGAGAAAAACTCAGGACTTGAAGACCCAGATTTGGCGATTTCTGAAGTAGCCGTAGATTTTGCTCAGCCGCTGTCCTATGTACAGCTTTTTGTGAATGGGGTGCAGCTCTCGATGGCGTTGGGCGGTAAACCCTACACAATTCATGGTCAAACCCAGCGTTTTAATCTCAAAGATTACTTGACCCAGGTGCCTGATGGTGCGGCGGTAGTGACCGGGACATTTTTTCCCTTGAGAAGTAAAGACCCAACGAAATTAATCGGCCCCCTATTGGCTCAAAATGAAGGTCAATTTATGCCGCCGCTCCTCGAAGAAACTGGCGGTCTTGATGGACGGCCTCTGGTCATGATCGCCCCAGGTAAGGTGGTGATTGCGCCGTTTAATCGTGGTTATTTGATGCAAGAAAGCGGAGTGAGAGCCCTATTACCTGAAGCTCAAGATGTATTTTTGGCGGGAACTTGGCTGGTGCGTAATGGGGTTGCCCAGACAGATGACCAGATGATTAAGGTACATCTAGGTAGTTACCTAGAAGTCCGGCATCGTTCGTTTATCGGTGTTTATGGGGATGGACGTTTTATGGTAGGCATTACCCACAATCGTAATAATGCTCCTGATCTAGCCCAAGCATTGGCAAAAGCAGGCATCCGAGAGGCAGTATTGATGGATTCTGGGGCAAGTACCGATCTGGTTTATCGGGGACAATCGCTGGTGCAGTACGAGGCGCGTCCTGTTCCCCATGCGATTGTGATCCAAGCTAAAGTTGATCCAGCAGCGGCTCCCCCAGATTTACCTCTTGCGACCGGGAAACCTTGAAATACTGTGCAGATGGCAAATAATACCCTTTCCGCTTGAATAGTCAGCCCCCAACCCCAAGGCTGGGGAGCAAGAACAGTCTGCTATTTTTAGCTCTCCATTTGTGAGGCGGGGAGCTTGCTCAGGGCATGAATGACTAATTAACCGTGGTCTACTAAAGTCCCCAGAGTACCTGGAGCTACTCAAACTACTATCACGGCTGACTAAAATAGCTTTTTTACAACGACTTTGAGCTATAAGAAGATGGTCAAAAGGGTCTTGATAATGCCAAGGAAGATTATCGAGTTTTAGGATGTGTGATAGAGAAATAGAGATTAATGTGATTCCATTATTCTGTTGATGCAAGATGATTTCTGAAAGCGGTTCTCTTAGTTCCAGTTTACCAATTTATACCTTAATTTGAATTTCCCAAATACTAACTAAACTCACCAGCAATTGATTTTCTGGCTGACCCATGAGTGTGAGTGTAGAGGCTGGAATCTTCTGTAGAGAACTATCTCACCACATAAAAGCATGGGTGTCGAGTAGAAGTTTCAACTTTTGCCAAGCCAAAAGGTATCAGCCAATGGGGCATCAAAGTCATCACTGACCACAAAGGCTCCTGGATGCAATCCAGGTTGGCGTTGCGCGCTGGGTAAAAGACGGGCAACGGGTGCGCCGTATCGATTGTAATTTGCGCTAACAGCTCACTTAAGCCATTACTATGCTGTAGCAGGTCATATTGCTTGATCTTCATGGTTTTCCCTTGCTCAGAGTTAATCTACTATAAAACTCTCTGTCTCAAGTTATTTTGAGTCAACACAAAAAAGCTAATATGCATAATAAATTTTTAGCAATAACCATAGATGTTCACGACACAGTTGATAAAATTCTCGGACGCAGCAGCTTAATCATCCAAAGTCACACTGAGTATGTTTAACTGTATGGCGATTGCCCTAAGACTTGACTAAAATGGTAGTATGTAGCCCAAGACACTCTGTATCACCATGACTGATTCTGCCCAGCTCACCACAGTTTTAGAACGTTGTCGCCAATCCGGGATGCGGGTCAGTCCGCAACGACGGGCGATCCTAGCGCTGTTGTGTGCCACAGAGGATCATCTCAGTGCCGGAGCCATTTATCGCCGTTTGCAATTAGCTGGTCAAAGTGTCGGCTACTCCTCCGTCTACCAAAATTTAGAAGCCCTCGTCAGTAAAGACTTTATTGAAGTGCTGGCAGATAGCCAAGGCAACCGTTATGGTTGGCGGTCTGACCCGCATCATCACTTTCATTGCACCCAGTGTGGCGTGATTTTGGATGTGGATTTGCCCAATCCAGCACCTTTACTCCAAGCTGAAGTGCGTGGTCATGTAGAGTCCTGCCAAGTAGAACTGTATGGAGTGTGTGAATCTTGCACGACCCAAACGTGAAACTTAATGCCCGTCATCGACAAATTCTGTGGGCGACGGTCAATCACTACATTGACACCGCTGAGCCAGTAGGTTCCAAAATGCTAGCGGAAGTATATCGGTTTGATTTGAGTTCGGCCTCGATACGTAATGCCATGAATCTGTTAGAACAGGCTGGGCTCTTGTTTCAGCCCCATACTTCGGCAGGGCGGATTCCCTCGGACTCGGGCTACCGGGTCTATGTCGATGAATTACTAGCACCTTCAGAAACCTTAACGCAACAGATTCGTGAGTTAGTTTCTGCTCAGTTAGGTGAATCTTTGCATCGCAATTTTGAGAGTTTGCTCGACCGGGCAGCACGGGTTTTGGCGGTATTAACTGGCTGTGTGGCCTTGATTACCGCACCAGTCGGACAATTGGCGATGTTGCGTCATGTGCATCTCGCCACTGTCGGCGAAGGGCGGGCGATGCTATTGCTAGTAACCGATACCTTGCAAACCTACTCATTTCTGGTGGATCTGCCCGTCGCATTACTTGAAGCTGACTTACAAGAAGTTAATAATTTTTTGAATGCGCATCTAACCAATCGGACGCTCAAGGATCTCGACATGAGTGAACCGCATTGGCAAGAGATTCATGCTTGGTCTGATTTCTTAAAAAATGTCATTTTGTTGATCCGTGAGGCTGTACTGACCCCTCAGGTGGGTCAAGTATTTGTGAGTGGGGTCGGAGAGATTTTGCGCCAGCCCGAATTTAGTCAAACCCAACGCTTGCAGGACTTGGTCAATTTACTTGAAGAAGAGCGCGTACATCTGGGAGCTTTGATCTTGCGAGATGGTGGTGAGGAGCGGGTATCGATTCGGATTGGGGCAGAGAATCCCCTTGCGCCGATGCATAGTTGCAGTTTGGTAAGCCGGACTTTTACCCATCAAGGGCTAACCTTAGGTTCGGTGGGCATCCTCGGCCCGACGCGCTTACCCTATGACCGGGTGATTGCCTCAGTCCAGGCCACGGCTGAACATCTCTCGATGGCTGTTTTTTCTTGAGGCAACGGTGGATAATCGCACTGGGTTTGACCCTGAGTCTGTGGGGACAACCGCTCTGGGCACAGAGTCTGACGATCACTTTTAATCCGGGATTTATTTTGCGTAATCCAATTGATCTGACAATTTTGGTCGCACGTGCGCGTTTTACCCTAAGTGATTTTGCTTGGGATCAAATTCAAGTGCGCACCGATGGCAACGACATCTCAACCCTAGCTAAGACGGCTCTAGCGGGGTCTTTGGCGGTAGCTTTGCCCGAAGATCGTTTTTTGTTGATCGAGCAGCAAATTAGTGAAGGACAGCTGCGTCTACGGCTACATGGGTTTCGGGCGGCTCCTGGCCCCCACCAGGTCGAGGTTACCTTACCAGGTCAACATGGCGTTCCTAATTTGACCTTGCAGGGTACCTTCATCGTGCGCTAGTGGTTTACACTAGAAATCACAGCCCAGTGAGAATTTTGTGGCAATCTTAGCGGTTATCTTAAAAATCATTTGGCTGCTATCTGCGGTAGCGATCACGATCTCTGTTCTGCTTCATGCGGCTAAGGGCGATGGCGTGGCGGCTATTGGTGGTCAAGCTCAATTATTCTCTAGCCAAAAAAGTGCTGAAAAAAACCTAGACCGGATCTCTTGGGGCGCGGTGGGGACATTTTTGGTGCTATCGGCTCTGTTGAGTTCCAAGTTTTTTACCCGCTTGCTCTAGGTCATCATGACCCAACTCGCACAGACTTGGCTGGTACCGATTTGTACTGCTTTTGAGCTGCCAGAAGTTAGCCAAATTGAGCTGCTTACCTCGGGCTTGTTACACCAAACTTGGCTGCTCACCTCGGCGCAAGACCAATATATTGCCCAAAAAATGCATCCCATTTTTGATGGGCGGGTTACCGAAGATGCTCAAGCCATTAGCTCTTATTTACGGCAGCATGATTTTTCGGTTCCAGAATTTTTGATGACCGCTCACGGACAGTTACATCTGACGTTAGAGGGACACCTATGGCGGGTGATGCCCAAATTAGCGGGTACGACCCATCCGACTGCGCCTTCGGTGTACTACATTGAACAAGCCGGACGGACGACGGGCTTATTTCATCGTTTGCTGGCAGATTTTCCCTATCAATTTAAGTTTCAGTTAGCGCACTTTCATGACACGGCTTATATTTTTGAGCAATTACAAACCTACGCCGACAGAGCGGAGATTGCGCCGGAATTAGACTTTTTTGCCCAAACGGTGCCTCAGCTCTATTTACCAACGTTACCCCAACACTTGATTCATGGCGATCTAAAATTAGCCAATTTCTTATTTACCGACTCGGGTACTGTCAGTGGACTCGTGGATCTCGATACCTTGATGCAGCAGAGTTTGTGTGTGGAGCTAGGCGATGCTTTCCGGTCTTGGTGTACGGTTGGGCAAACCTTTAGCCTGAGTGCATTTCAGGCGGGATTGACGGGTTATGCGGCGACGGGTCAGCTAGGCACACAAGAAGTCGATCAGCTATTAGCTGGGATCAAACTGATTACCCTAGAACTCGGCATGCGTTATCTACAAGATGTGATCGAGCAAAATTATTTCCAATGGGATGCTCAGGCTTATCCAAGTGCCGCCGCCCATCATCGCGCCCGTGCCCGCCGCCAAATCGCAGTCTACCAAGATATTCGTCGGCAAGAGGCGCAGCTAGAACAAGTAATAGCCTTGCTCTATCCCGATTCGATGAAATAATAGAACTATGCCCTTAACTCTACGCACCGCTGTAGCCCGTGGCGATTTTTTGATTACCGCCGAAATAGTGCCCCCCAAAGGCCCGGATACCCGTGAGTTTTTACAGACAGCCCGTCTTTTATCTGGACGGGTGCACAGTGTTAATGTCACTGATTCTAATCGAGCCGTCATGCGCATGAGTCCTTTGGCAGCGAGCATTTTATTGCAACGTAGTGGGCTTGAGCCAATTTGTCAGTTAGCCTGTCGGGATCGTAATCGTATTGCTTTGCAAGGTGATTTACTCGGTGCAGCAGCTCTGGGGATTGAGAATATTTTGGCCTTGACCGGAGACCCGGTGTCTGCGGGTGATCATCCTTCGGCACGCCCGGTGTGTGATTTTGAATCGGTACGCCTCTTGATGGCAATCCAAAAACTCAATCAGGGTCTCGATTGGGAAGACCATCCGCTCAATGCCCCAACCAACTTTTTTGCTGGTGCCGCCATTGATCCGCAGACACCGAGTTTGAGCGGGCTTAAGAGTCGTTTTACCCGCAAGATCCAAGCCGGAGCACAATTTTTTCAGACGCAAATGGTCACGGATTTTGAGCAGTTCGCTCGGTTTATGGATATTCTGGGTTATCCGAGTGGTAAGCCAATTTTGGCGGGTATTTTTCTATTGAAATCGGCCAAAAATGCGCAGTTTATTAACCGCACACTACCCGGAGTCCAGATTCCTGAAGCAATTATTGAGCGTCTGGCAAAGGCGGCGCATCCCCTGAGCGAAGGCATCACGATTTGCGCTGAACAAATTCAAAAAGCCCGTCATTATTGTCAAGGGGTTCATATCATGGCGATTCGTAAAGAAGAACTAGTACCGCGCATTCTTGATGAGGCTGGCATTGGCTCATTAGAGGCGTAGCTGTCTCAAAGCAGTTTAAAATCACTAAAAAGATTGTATAGTACAAAAACCCTGAAACTCATATGACAAGCATGAAAGATAGCGATGCCAACCTTTATACTTTAGGCAATGCCCAAAAGTTTGGCTGGTCTTCGGTGAGCGGTCTACTCAATGCCGAAAGAGTTACCTATTTAGAACGTTATTTGACGGGTAAACGTATCCTTGACGCTGGCTGTGGTGGTGGTGCATTTGTCGAATTTTTGGCAGCTAAAGGCTTTGAGGTCACAGGTGTGGATAAGTTTGAACAATTTCTGGATATTGCCCGTCAACAGCAGCCTCACGGCAACTATTTGTGTAGTGACCTAACTGATTTACCCTTTGCTGATAAAACCTTTGAATGTACCTATTGTTATGATGTGTTGGAACATATTGATGACATCAAAGCTATCCGTGAACTAGCGCGTGTAACTAGCCAAAGACTGATTATTACGGTGCCCAAAGAAGATGAAGTCATGACAAAGTATAACCTTACTTTTTTGCACTATCAAGATAAAACCCATCTGCGCAACTATACCGAATCTAGTCTTGATGCCTTGAGTTCAATAATTAAGCCCCAACGGATTAAAATTTTTCCAGAACTTCCCGTTGCTCTCAAGCCAATACTCACGGACTTTGTGCAATATCCAAAGTTTTATCGTCTTTTACTCAAAGTTATGTTGAAGCCATTACCTTTTCCACAAATTTATACAGGCTTAGTCGCAATTATTGACTTGTAGTCTAGGCTTTTACTTTTTTCGGTTGGTTGCTTTTATATTCACGCCAGATCACGAGTAATATTGAGGCATTAAAAATGCTCGAATAGGTACCCGAAGCAAAGCCCACAATCAAGGCGAGGGCAAAATCCTTGAGGGTCGCGCCACCAAAAAAGTAAAGAGCAAATAGCGTAAGTAAAGCCGTAAGTGAGGTATTCACCGAGCGAGCAAAGGTCTGATTAACGGCATCATTTACGATTTCGGCAAAGGGCTTTTTACGAGAGACAAATTTTACATTTTCCCGGATTCGGTCATAAACGACCACCGTATCATTAACCGAGAAGCCAATCACCGTCAATAAAGCCACCACCGAAAGCGCGTCTATTTCGAGGCCAGTGACTAGTCCCATCAAGGCAAAAAAACCGAGAGTTACCAGCACATCATGAAACAAGGCAACCAGGGCAAACACGGCATAATCTGACTGAAAGCGAATCCCCGCATACAGTGAGATCGCAACCAGCGTAACGAATACCGCAAGCAAGCCATTAAGAAAAAGTTCTTTACCTAAAGTCGGGCCGACAGTTTCAACACGCTGAATCGTGAATGGCGGAAGTTTTTGTTGTAGGAGCGTCTGGACAGCTAAGCGTTCATCTTGGCTAAGCGGCTTGGCACGGATTAAAATTTCGTCTTTACCAGATTGCTGAATAATGCTGGTACCCAACTCTTTTTGCACCAAAAGATCACGCACTTGCACAATCGAAGGTACTTCTTTAGTGAATTTGAGCTGCAACAAGATCCCGCCTGTAAAATCAATGCCCAGGCGTAAAGGTGTTCCAATTGTAAATGTGGACACCAGCATGGCGACCAATCCTATACTAATCAAAGCCCCGGAGATACTGAGCCAAATTGTACGTTTACCGACAACATCAATCGCCATGCGCTGTGACCCAAGGGCTGTTTCTTTCTATAGTACGGGGATTAGAGGGTCAAATGTTGCGGTTCCTTCTCCATTAGTAGGGCTAAGTCTTTTAGAAACTGCGCACCATGGGCTCCATAAAAAACCCGGTGATCACCTGTCAGATTCACTTGCATCTGTTTGCGGATACCAAAACTTGCACCGTCTTCGAGGACAACGACCCGTGCTTGTACGCCGCCAATCGCTAGGATTGCGCCTGTCCCCGGTGGCACAATCGCATCAAAGCGGTCTACCCCAAACATGCCCAAATTCGAGATCGTGAAGGTACCCGTGGTGTATTCATCAGGCACGAGTTTTTTGGTGCGGGCGCGTTCTACGAGGTCTTTCCACTCCCGTGAAAGTTGGTAGATATCTTTTTGATCAGCATTTTGCAACACAGGCGTAATCAAGCCACCGTCTTCCATAGCGACCGCTACAGCAATATTGATCGCACGGTTGTGTTTGATACCCTGAGCAGTAAAGCCATTATTGACCAAGGGATGTTTTTTGAGGGTATTGGCCACGGCTTTGACCAGCAACGTCGTCATGGTCACGCCCTTGGTTTTGACCTGTTTATACAAATTATCTAGGGCATCG
The DNA here is from genome assembly GCA_038226175.1 of Gloeobacterales cyanobacterium. Taxonomy (GTDB): domain Bacteria; phylum Cyanobacteriota; class Cyanobacteriia; order Gloeobacterales; family Anthocerotibacteraceae; genus JBBRQP01. Next base: position 2,241 of record JBBRQP010000008.1, on the reverse strand, counting down.
GTCGTAATCGTATAACCGACCCGGAAACTAGGAATCTGGAGGCTTTGTTCCATGTTCCGTACAACGGCTTGCTGGAGCGTGGTTAGTGGGGCTATTTCAGCCGCTGTCGTAGTAGTGACAGGTAGAGCAGCGGGTTTGGGGGTCACAGCGGGAGCTGGAACTACCGCCGTCAGAAGTAGCGCTTGGGCGCGCACATCCGCTTCTTCGATACGGGGACGACCACTGCTCAGCGGCACCTTACTCAGGTCAACACCTAATTCTTGGGCTAGGGCGCGGGCGCGGGGTGAGGCAATAATCCGCCCACCATTGCTTGCTGCAGCTGGTACCAATACTTTTGCGGGAACTGATGTGCTGACAGGGGCAGCTTCTACGACCGGAGCAGCTTTAGGCGCAGCAGCGGCAGCGATCGGGGCAACAGGGGCTTTTTTTAGTGCTTCGAGTTCGGCGGCAGTCTCGGCAATGATGGCAATGGTCGCACCAATGGGAGCCATACCCCCTACTGGCAGCAAGATCTGCGCCAAAAAACCATTATTGAAACATTCACCATCCATATCTGCTTTATCAGACTCGACTACCACGATCGTGTCGCCTTTTTCTACCACGTCGCCGACCTGTTTTTTCCAGGCTACGATTTTACCCTCGGTCATAGTCGAACTCATCGCTGGCATCTCGAATTTATGCATCACCGCTCCCAAAGCATTAAGCGTTTGCTATTGTACCGTACCCGCTTTCCGGCTTTTAGTACAGCTCGTACATAACTGGGTATAAACTCTGAGCGGATACTTGCGCAGCTATCTGACTAGACCATAGCCAAAATCAATCCTTTTTAATAATTATGTGCAACTAGACCCCTTGCATGGCAGCTCTAGTGCTTATAGGCTTAAAGAAGCAGGTTAGGAATGTTTGAATGCGCGTCGGTGTTTTATTACTTAATCTAGGTGGTCCCAACCGTTCGGCGGATGTCAAACCATTTTTGTATAATCTGTTTTCTGATCCTGAGATCATTCGCATTCCGATCAAATTTTTACAAAAGCCCTTAGCTTGGTTAATTTCAACTCTGCGTGCGCCCACCTCTCTCAAAAATTATGCCAGTATCGGCGGCAAATCTCCCCTGCGCGCGATCACCCATCAGCAAGGACGGCTCCTCAAAAAAGCCCTTCAGCAGCGTGGTCAAGAGGTAACAATATATGTAGGAATGCGTTACTGGCATCCTTATACCGAAGAAGCAATTACAAAAATCAAACAAGATGGCATCGAACAATTGGTAGTCCTGCCCCTCTATCCTCAATATTCAATTTCAACAAGTGGTTCGAGTTACAAATTACTCGATCAACTCTGGGCAGAAGACCCGGCACTGCAAAAAATTCAACGCCGCGATATTGGGTCTTTTTATCAGCGTCCCGGTTATATCCAGGGCATGACCCGACTGATCCAGCAAGAAATCGCTAAATTTGATGCGCCCGAGCAGGTGCACATTCTTTTTTCGGCCCATGGCGTACCCAAAAGCTATGTCGAAGTCGATGGTGACCCTTACCAAAAGGAAATTGAGCATTCCGTACGCCTGATCACCGAAAATTGGCATTTGCCCAACCGTCATAGTCTGGCCTATCAAAGTAAAGTGGGACCTGTAGAATGGCTACAACCCTACACTGAGGATGTGATCCCACGTCTGGCGCGTCAGGGGGTGACCCGACTTTTGACGATCCCGATTAGTTTTATCTCTGAACATATCGAGACCCTCCAAGAAATTGATATTGAGTACCGTCATCTTGCTGAACAAAGCGGGATCAAGCATTTCCGACGCGTACCAACGCTGAATATGGAACGGTCTTTTATTAATGAACTAGCTGCTCTCGTGCAAGAGCAGCTTGATGACCGGGTTTTGCAAACCAAAAATTAAACTACCCCATAACGCTTTAGCCAAGCCTGTAAGCGTTGCCAGCCATCTTGAGCGGCCTGTGGTCGATAGCTAGGCCGATAATCCGCATGAAAACCATGGGGGGTATCAGGATAGACGATAATTTCGGAGGAGCTTTGGGCTGTCCTGAGGGCTTGTTGCATCTGCAAAACTGTGTTTTGAGGAATACTGTCATCACTGCCGCCATACAGCGGTTTTCATACGGATGTACCAAGATAACCAGAGTGAGTGAACCAACCTTTCGCATCAGTTTCTGTAATACGCTTTAGCCCTTGTCCTATCGCTTCTTCAAGACTTTCTTTGTCACGCTTGCCTTGGGAGCG
>JBBRQP010000007.1:0-68889 GCA_038226175.1 Gloeobacterales cyanobacterium | reverse complement strand
TGACGATTGAAGAAGTGGAAGAGCGATTAGAGCAACGATGTCGTAGTTTATCAAAGCAGACCGAGTTGCTCAAGAGATACTTGTTCTACCACTGGTGGCCCAGAACAAAAACCTGCTAATCAAACGGAAAGAGTATTAGTCAGTCTTGTGCGCCAAGTCTGTGATGGTTATAGCAATAACCTCTAGTAAATGGGGTACAAAGGAAGTATTGCCCTGAAAATAGGCTCTTTATGTCCAATATTTGGCGGAGGGCTGATGGCAACGGCTAAACCTAAATCACGCACCTACCATGACCCGATTCACGGCGGCATTGACCTCAAGGGCAGTAATCCGCTGGAGTATCTGATCATTGAGCTAATTGATACGCCAGAATTTCAACGTTTGCGACGCATCAGACAGTTAGATGTGGCAAGTTTGACCTTTCATGGAGCCGAAGGCTCACGCTTTACCCATTCTTTGGGTGTATTTGCAGTCGCGCGTCGGGTCTATGACCATCTATGTCGCAGCTATCCTGCCCTCGAAGAATATCGGCCGTTAGTCCTGACTGCGGCTTTATTGCACGATATTGGTCATGGGCCTTTTAGTCATGCCAGCGAAGATATTTTTGGCTATAGCCATGAGTCTTGGACTGAGCGCATTATCACAGGTGATACAGACATTGGTCGGACACTCAGAACCTACGAACCTAGCTTACCGGAGCAGCTGCAGCAAGTATTTCGAGGGGAGTTTGCGATTCCCTTGGTACGGCAGCTTGTATCAGGGCAATTAGATTGTGACCGTTTGGATTATTTACTGCGCGATAGTTATTTTACAGGAGCAAAATATGGGCAGTTAGATTTAGACCGTATTATTTCGGTGATGGATTATGATCCAGTGAGCCAAAGCCTCTGGGTCAAAGGCCGTAAGGGTTTGGTTGCTATTGAACATTATCTGATTGTGCGTTATTTTATGCATACTCAAGTTTATAATCATCCCAAAAATTTGGCAGCTCGGTTTACCCTAGGAGCAGTTTTACAACGTGCCCGTGAATTATTTTTGGCGGGCAAGTTAGAGGTGGATGAAATTCTTTATACGTGGTTTTCGTTACCGACGACACAGTGGCCTCTCAGACATTATTTGGCGGCTGATGATACGGTATTTAACTATCACATTCAGCGTTGGCAAAATAGTCAAGATGCAGTCTTAGCAGAGCTAGCCCATCAACTAGTAGACCGTGATTTGCCCAAAGCCGCAGATATCAGCGACCTAGATCTCAGTCAGCGGCAAGCTGTCCTCAAACGCTTAGAAACGCCTCTTAAAAAACTACAGCTTGTCCCCACTAACTACTTTATCGGAATCAAAGAGGCGCAAATCAAAGGCTATACCCTCTACGATCAAGGTATTTATCTCAAATCTGAAGATAGCCGCTCCCGTCAGGAGATTGCGGATTGTTCGCCTTTAGTCCGGGCGTTGGTCACACCGGAGCGTAAAGCTTGGTTAATTTATCCACGTACGCTACGCGAATCCGTCACGCGTGTACTCGAAAATCAAAAGATGCCAGTCAATCCCTGATAAAATTCGCACAGGGTTTGGCTAAACTTTTATGTCTCAAGCACCAACACTTCCGGGGCCAATTCTGGCTGCCTTAGATCTGGGAACCAACTCGTTTCACATGGTCATTGTCCAAATTTATACCGACCCACCCTATTTCACGGTCTTGACTCGAGCCAAAGAAATGGTGCGCTTAGGCGAAGTCTGTCCGCAAACAGGACGGCTGACACCGATTGCCATGGATCGCGGGCTACAAGCGTTAGAGCGTTTCCGAGAACTTGCCACTAGCTACGCTGTCCAAGATATAACAGCCGTGGCAACCAGTGCTGTACGTGAAGCACCTAACGGCCTAGATTTTTTACAGCAGATCCAACGGGTCACAGGTATTGAAGTCGACCTGATCTCAGGTCGTGAGGAAGCACGGCGCATTTATCTAGGTGTCTTGTCAGCGGTTAATTTTAACCATCAACCGCAGGTCATTGTTGATATTGGCGGCGGCTCGACTGAGTTGATTTTGGGGGATGGGGCTGAGCCTTTATTTTTGAGTAGTACTAAAGTAGGCGCAGTACGCTTGACCCAGGATTTTATCTCTACTGACCCGATTTCCCGTGAGGACTATACCCAGCTCCAGCATCATATTCGTCTAAAACTCGCGCCCACTATCACTGAGTTACAACAAAACGGCTCTTATGTAAGGTTGATGGCAACCTCGGGTACTGCCGAAGCCTTGGCGCTACTAGATGCCGAAAGCCCTCCTACCAGCTGGCATGGCTACATTTTAGAGCGTGGACGGCTCCAAGCCTTGATTCAGCAACTGCGTCCACTGAGTATTGCCCAACGGCGTAAATTGCCTAATCTACCTGAACGGCGCGCGGACGTGATTTTAGCGGGAGCGATGATCTTACTCGAGGTGATGACCCTGTTGGGCATCGAGCAATTGACTCTGTGTGAACGGGCCTTGCGCGAAGGTTTGGTCGTCGAATGGATGATGGAGCATCATCTGATTGCAGGCTATGCCCGCTATCAGTCTGCGATGCGTGAGCATAGTGTCCGGGCAATGGCTCAGCAATACCAGCAAGAGTGGGCTCATGTTAGCCAAGTGGCTCTATTTGCCCTGAGTTTGTTTGATCAGTTGCAGGTTTTACAGGTACACTCTTGGCCTGAAGAAACGCGTCATCTGCTGTGGGCGGCGGCAATTTTACATAATGTCGGTCATTTTGTTAATCACTCAGCTCATCACAAACACGCCTATTATCTGATTCGTAACGGCGGACTTTTGGGTTATACCGAGAATGAAATTGACTTGATTGCCCAGCTCGCGCGTTATCACCGCAATTCTCCACCCAAACGCCGTCATGAAACCTGGACTGCATTATCCAAGGAAGACCGCTTATTAGTGAGTCAACTCAGTGCTCTGCTGCGGTTAGCTACCGCCCTTGATCGCCGCCGCCAACATATTGTTGCTTCAGCTACTTTAGAAACCGTTGCCGAAGGTTTGATCCTACGCATTAAGCCAGTTAATCCCCAAGAAGACTGTGCCTTAGAACTTTGGGATCTAGAAACCAAAAAAGCGATTTTTGAAGCAGAATTTCATAGAAAATTACAGATCACCTGTGAAGTTCCTCATAGTCAACCTCAGTTGAGTGAAATTTAAGTCAATGGTGGTAAGCGCAGGGCAATTTGGCTAACTTTAGCGCGTTTTAGTATTCGTTCTGGTGTCTGATAGCCCACGAACCGCACGTACACACTCTCACTCAAGGCGATCGCTTCGGTGCTCTCATGGAGCTGTGGATCAAAGCTGACCTGCTCACCAATCATCCCAATTGGCTCTATCTGCCACTGCTGCAAAAGCTGAGTGAGGGGCAAAAAAAGTGCCGTAAGATTACGCGCGCTCCAATGCGGTGCTTGTTGAGCAATATAGTAGGCTGTTGGGTACTGCGTGAGTAAAGTTTCTAACTGTTGAAAGGTCTGTTGTTGGAATTGCTGCATGAGATATTGCGGTTGTATCTCCAACTGTTGTTGCAGTCGTTTATATTCTTGTTGGAGCGTTATGTTACCCCAGGCTAAGGAGCCAAATACTTGAAGCAATTCAAGGGGAGAATGCTGTAAACATTGGGCTAGAGCTTGAAGATTAAAGGGGGTAATGTGATCAGCTTGACCTAGTCGCAGGCGTTTAACCACACCTAAGCTAACCCCAGATTTTTGGGCTAGGTGTCGATAACTAGTTAATGCTACTGCACTCATCCATTGTTTTAGGAGGGGGTCTTTAAGCATAGCCAGCCTCATTAATTTAGGGGATTTTATTCCAAATTAAAAAAGGGCAGAAACGCGTTATTGCGCATCTCTACCCTTTTTATTCTCAAGAGATTTTATTTGGTTTCAGCTTTGATCTTGGCGGCTTTTTCGATGACTTCTTCGACATCACCCACTAAGTAGAAAGCTTGTTCGGGCAAATCATCGAGTTCGCCCGAGAGAATCCGTTTAAAGCTGCTAATGGTTTTATCCATTGTCACATAACGTCCGTCGGCGCCGGTGAAGATTTTGGCAACGAAGAACGGTTGGGATAAAAACTTCTGCAAACGGCGCGCGCGGCCTACCACCTGACGGTCTTCGGGTGAGAGTTCATCAAGACCTAGAATGGCGATGATGTCTTGCAATTCTTTGTAGCGTTGCAAGGTGGACTGGACAGCACGGGCGGTGTCGTAGTGCTCATCACCGACAATATCGCGTTGCAGCATCGTCGAGGTCGAACCCAAAGGGTCAACAGCTGGGTAGATCCCCAAAGACGCTAAAGAACGTGACAGTACCGTAGTTGAGTCGAGGTGAGCAAAGGTTGTGGCGGGTGCAGGATCAGTCAAGTCATCAGCGGGCACATAAACGGCTTGCACCGAAGTAATCGAGCCTTCAAGGGTCGAGGTAATCCGCTCTTGCAAATCACCCATGTCCGTCCCAAGAGTAGGCTGATAGCCTACTGCTGAGGGCATCCGGCCGAGGAGTGCAGAAACTTCAGAACCAGCTTGAACGAAACGGAAAATATTATCAATGAAGAGTAATACATCCTGTTTGTTGACATCCCGGAAATATTCCGCCATCGTCAATGCTGTCAGACCGACGCGCATACGGGCTCCGGGCGGCTCGTTCATTTGTCCATAGACTAAGGCCACTTTAGAATTGGTGATGTTCTTTTCATCAATTACGCCAGATTCCATAAATTCGTTATAAAGGTCATTGCCTTCACGGGTGCGCTCACCTACGCCACCAAAAACCGATAGACCAGAGTGTTCTTGGGCAATATTATTGATTAATTCTTGGATAAGTACGGTTTTACCTACCCCTGCACCACCAAACAGACCAATTTTTCCACCCTTGCGAAAAGGCGCTAGCAGGTCAATAACTTTGATGCCGGTTTCGAGGATGGCAGGACTGGTTTGTAATTCCGTAAACAGTGGAGCTGCACGGTGAATCGGCAAATACGCCTGAGCAGTTACAGGTTCGCCTTCATCTACCGGCTCGCCCAAAACATTAAAAATCCGACCCAAGGTCGCTGTACCCACAGGAACTTGAATCGGTGCGCCTGTATCAATTACTTTGGTACCCCGGATCAAACCGTCGGTGCTGCTCATCGCAACGGTACGCACTCGGTTATCCCCCAAAAGCTGCTGTACTTCGCAGGTAATGCGAACTTTGATAGCGGATTCTGATTCTGATTCGAGTTTTAGAGCATTATAAATAGCTGGCAATTTGCCATCAGGAAATTCGATGTCAACGACCGCGCCGATGACTTGGGTCACATAACCAATATTCTGAGCCGTCGTGGTCGTCATGGCGATACCTCATTCCAACACTTTCTTTACACTCTAAAGTACCACAACTGCTCCCCTCCTCCTGCACAGAGTCAGGCACAAACGCTAGCCCGGATTACACCGGATCTCAATCATCAGTCCATCAGGGTCATAAAAATAAATTCCCCGGCCTGTGGGTCGCGTGACCGGGCCGTGATCAATGACAATCGTCTGTTGGCGCACAACTGCAACAGCTTGCTCAAAATAGGCCGGGGCGATATCAAAAGCTAGATGACTGAGGCGCGTAAAAGCCCGTTTGGGGTCAAGATCCGGCGGCGGCAGCTCAGGTTCCCAAAATAAATCCAAAATCAGCCCATCAGGGGTCATAAAGTTAGTGACTTTACCGGCTGCTACGAGGTGGACTAAGGTCGCGGGAACTTGGTCACCGCTTAATTCTTGCAAGCCCAGAATCTGCCCGTAGAAATGCCGTGAGGCTGCCATATCGCGAACATTAAGCGCAATATGATGAACCCCGGTTAGGGTGTTGGGCGCGATCAGGGGCAGGGGTGCTGACATGAGACTACTCAAATTTTTTGAGGGAAGCGGTTGTCATTGGTCAACTGGCACATTACAGTTATAGGATAGCGCAGCTAGGAACTTGTCCCATGGAAGTTGTCAAGTGGATTGTCGGAGCGATTGTCCTGTTTTTCTTGAGTTTGTTTGTGTTTGGGTTTCTTTCCAACGACGCATCGCGTAACCCTAATAACACAAAGTAAACTCGTCCCATTCGTTAATTTGTCATGCCCCTGACCTTGCCACCCGCTCCGCCACCCGCAGAGATTCGTCCGTTTACAGCTAGTGAACTCAAAAATGAGATTCTTTTTGCAGCAGGACTCAATGATCCGTTAGCTGCACAACCAGCAAATCAACTTTCTTTACCCGCAGACGGTTCGCAAGCAGGCGAAAAAATTAACCTGAGTGCTGATGCTCAGGACTATGCTCCTGAGCAAGATAAATTTAATGCTAGTGGTCATGTACGCATGGATTTTCGTAATTCTGTCTTGTTTGCAGACCAATTACAAGTTGATCTCAAGACGCGCATTGCTATTGCGACCGGTAATATCAAACTTATTCGTGGTATCCAACAAATCAATGGTGAACGAGTCGAGTACAACTTTGCGCTCAATGAAGGCGTACTGTATAAAGCCAGTGGCCTGATTAACACTAAGCCACCTCAGCGGGATCGTCCTCTACCTGATACAGCCGCCCTACTTGACCAGCCTATTGGCTATGGTGGGTCACAAAAAGGAAAGATTTTACGCTTTCGGGCCGATACGATTTCCTTTAATGCGCAAGGCTGGACTGGAGAAAATGTTCGTATCACCAACGACCCTTTCGACCCGCCTGAAGTTGAATTACTTTCCCAAAAAGCCGTAGCTACAACCCAAGCCGATGGCACAACACTGCTCGAAACCACTGCTAATACACTTCAGCTAGATCAAGCTATCAATTTACCTGCACCGGGTCTGACCCGGGTTATTGGGGATGATGAAGATGAGACCCCTTGGGTTATTGGCTATGATTCATTAGATCGCGGTGGTCTATACTATCAACAAAATTTTCGCTGGCGGCTGCCCGATAAAGCAGCCTTTCGGATACTGCCACGCTTTTTTCTACAACGTATTTTTAATGGTAATACTGCTCCTGCGGGCTATTCTTTTAATAACTTAGCGACCCAAGCTCAAGCCCCGGATACGGGTAGTGCGGGTGAAAATTTTGGTTTGGGATTGCAATATCAAACCGCACCGGGTCGTCCCCAGCGCACCAGCTTTTTTGCAGATTGGAATGGTTTAAGTTTTGAAGACCTGGGGCGGCGGATCCGCCTCCGCGCTGAACAAAAGTATACCTTTGAAGATGCTAGTCTTACGGTGAGTTATGCCTACCGTGAGCGGGTCTTCAACGGGATTTTTGGGATACAACCGATTAGTCAACGCTGGGAAGCCTCGCTTAATTCCAGGCTTTTTGCGATTGATCCTGGGACTAATTTGAATATTGCAACTTCCGTGAGTTTATTTCAAGCACCCTCAGACCGGGGGGACTTGGGCTTAGCGCAAGGGCCGTCTACGACACCTGAAATCACCCTTGGGCGCTTTCAAGTTTATGCTTCGGTCACCCGTGGTATTACGCTATTACAGGCTGATCCTACTCCAGCAACCCAAGAATTTTTACGTTATTCGCCCTATCCCATTACGCCTAATTTGGGTATTTATCCGCGATTAACAGGTGTTTTTTCAGCTTATAGCAGCGGGGATTCTCAAGCTAGTCTCGAAGCTGGCGTTTATGTGACGGCCTCAGTGGGTCAATTTGCCCGTGACCTCATCGATTTTACCCAAGTCAGTTTCTATTTTGGCAATACAATTTTTAGTGGACAGTCGCCTTTTTTGTTTGACCGCATTAGAACTAGCCAATTTGCCTCAGCTAGTATTCTCCAGCAGATTTTTGGACCATTACGGATTGGCTATACAGCTTCTTGGGATCTCAGTAGTGGTCAGCAAGTTGACCGCCGCTTTACGATACAGATTGATCGACGCACCTATGGCTTTAGTTTTAGTTACAGCCCTGTTCAGCAAACGGGTCTACTTGAATTTCGTCTGGATGATTTTAACTGGGCTGTCGACCAAGTAGGCCGACCGTACCCCCCAGAAGTCCGTAATGGCGTCAGCAGTCCCGTCAAGTGATTTAGCGCACTAAGACCATGGTTGAGGAGGCATTTTCTGTGAAGCCTAGGCGTTCGTAAAATCCTTGCTGGTGCGTCGTAACAAGATAAATCTTTTCAACATCGCATAGGGATGGTTGTGCTAGAAGTTCACTCACCAAGCGTCGACCAATGCCTTTACCCTGATAGCGCGGATGAACAATTACATCCCATAAGACGGCTCGATAGACACCATCTGACGTGGCGCGCCCAAAGGCTACCAAAAAGTCTTCATCCCAAAGATGGATTACGGCTTCACTGGCCTGTATCATCCGTTCCAAGTCCGTAATAAGACGATGATTAGCCCAGGGTGCTGCTAGATTCATCAGATTCTGGAGTTGGGCTAGATCCAGTTCATCATTATCCGTACTCAGCCGCAGCACCGCGGCCTCAGCCGTAATATTTGTCGCCACAAATTGACCCATCACTACCTCACTTCACCTTATTTAATCCGACGTTCACGGGGACTGTAAAGATTATTTTTTTCCTTGAAACTATTAACTTGATTAATTGCTCGCGTCACATCAGCGGGCAAAATCACCAACAAGTCGCCTTTTTGCATCTTAGCTAGGGCGTAATCAATGGCCTCTTGCTCTTCGAGGATGATTTCATAGGGAAAATCAGGATTTTGACTAACCAAGCCTTGGGCAATAATCTCGGGCACAGCTCCCGGTTCGCGGCCTCTGCGGTCATCGTCATCTTTGAGGATTACCGAGGTAAACATCTGGGCTCCGAGATAGCCGAGCTTGTGTAAATCCTCGTCTCGTCGGTCACCCGGGCCACCAATGATCCCTACTTTTTGGTTAGCTTCGAGCCGTTCCATGACTTGACCGAGAGCGGTAAATCCAGCCGAATTGTGGGCATAGTCAATCAAGACCCGGAACTCACCCACATCAAAGAAATTTAACCGTCCCGGCGTTTGTCCCACCGAAGGAATGAAGCTGTTTAATCCGGCGCGGATGTCATCCATTTTGATGCCTTGCAGATAGCAAGCTAGGGTGGCGGGCAAGACATTTTGGATCATGAAAGCCGCTTTACCTTCGAGCGTCAGCGGGACATTGATCACTTTCTCAACGCGCAATGTCCAACTTCCTTTGCAAATCGAGATATAGCCCTCTTCGTAAACCGCTGCAATACCCCCGGCCTCAAGGTGATCACGGACTAGAGGATTTTCGGCGTGCATTGTGAAATAGGCAACTTTGGCTTTGACATGCGCTGCCATTGTGCTTACCAGGTCATCATCCGCATTGAGAATGGCATACCCACTTACCTGCACGGCTTCAGCCACCACGGCTTTAACTTTAGCGAGGTCTTCGAGGGTTTCGATATCGCGAATACCCAAATGATCTGAGGTCACATTGAGCACGATCCCGATATCGCACTCAGGGAAGCCCAAACCTTCGCGCAAGATACCGCCCCGGGCGGTCTCAAAAACTGCACATTCGACCGTTGGGTCTTTGAGCACCAGATGTGCTGAATAGGGTCCGGTCATATCACCGCGCACGACCATTTGGTTTTGGATATAGACGCCATCGGTAGTCGTAAATCCAACACGGGTGCCAGTGCCTTTGATGATGTGCGCAATCAGCCTGGTTGTGGTTGTCTTACCATTCGTCCCGGTCACGGCAATAATCGGGATGCGATACTGCGATCCGGGCGGAAATAACATATCCATCAGCGGCTCAGCTACATTGCGGGGAATACCCTGACTTGGCGCTAGATGCATCCGAAACCCAGGAGCTGCGTTCACTTCGACGATCCCGCCCCCGGTTTCGGCAATCGGCTGGGAGATATCTGGACAAATCACATCAATCCCAGCGACATCTAGTCCTACTACGCGCGCCGCCCGTTCCGCCATGAAGGCATTATCAGGGTGGATGATATCGGTGCAGTCAATCGCCGTCCCCCCTGTGCTCAGATTAGCCGTAGACTTCAGTTCACACAGCTCCCCAGCGGCTAAGACCGACTCTAGGGTCAGCCCTTTTTTGGCCAATACGCGCTCGGTCATCTCGTCAATGGTGATTGCTGTTAATTCTTTTTCGTGCCCGAAGCCCCGCCGAGGATTTTTGTTCTCATATTCAATCAACTGTTCGATAGTGGTCACACCATCGCCGATGACATGAGCCGGCAGGCGTTGGGCTACAGCCACCAAGCGGTTGTTGATCACTAAGATCCGGTAATCACTGCCCTTGAGAAATCTCTCAACAAGTACCACCCGCGAAAATTCTTTGGCGGCATCATAAGCCGCTTCGGCGGTTTCTTCATCGGTAATATTGATTGTGATGCCTTTGCCGTGATTAGCATCAAGAGGTTTGATGACAACGGGGTAGCCGCCAATATCTGTAATGGCATCGGCTAGGTCTGCCAGACGACGCACCTTGAGACCACGCGGTACCGGAATACCCATCTCGTGGAGCAATGATTTGGTAACGGTCTTATCAGAAGCAATCTCAGTGGCGATAATACTGGTTTTGTTGGTGGTAGTGGCCTGAATGCGTTTTTGGTGGACGCCATAACCGAGCTGTACCAGTGAGGCTTCACTCAGACGTAGATGGGGAATGCCCCGCGAGAGTGCTTCTTCGACAATAGCTCCGGTTGAAGGTCCAAAACGCACTTCCTCACGGATTTCACGCAAATCTTGAATATCACGCTCTAGCTCATAGGGTTCGCCGTCTAGTAAGGTGTTGACAACCCGCACTGCAGCTCGTGCTGCATAACGTCCTGCTTGTTCTTCGACATAGGAAAAGACAACGTTGTAGACCCCCGGAGTCTTCGTCGAGCGCGTCCGCCCAAAGCCGACATTCATTCCTGCCAAACTTTGTAATTCAAGAGCGACATGCTCAATGACATGACCCATCCAGATGCCTTCTTTGAGCCGTTTGAGAAAGCCACCGAGATGATTTTCTGAACAATAGTGGTTATACAACGAGGGCATCAGCCGTTCGAGTTGGTCAGCAAACTGCGGAAAGTGACTAGTTGGTTGGTCTTCAAGTTCTTCCAAATCCAGTTGCATCACGATCAAATTGTGGCGGCGGATACTCCAAAAGTTGGGGCCGCGCAAGGCTCGAATGCTGAGGATTTTCATGGCAGACAAAAATTTATACCAAGCTAAACTTAACATTTCTAGGCTTGACATCGGTAGTTTTTATTTAAGACCCCAAAACAATCCTTTGTAACTTGCAAAACGCTAGACTTGCACTGAAGCATCGGCATCAGGCATGAAGACACAAAGAGTTGCAGCAGATTGGCAACTTCATATAAAGGCCGAAACCACTTGGTTAACCTGTGATTTATTAGCAGGCTGGAGCCATGGGTTTTTTACCCGACTGGGCGCCCAGCAGCCAGAAGCGTGTGCAGAAATTTTGGGCTTAGATGGGACAAGAGCTTTATGGTTGCACCAAATCCATAGCGCAATTATTCAAACCCCAGAGCAGCTACTCACTGAAGGCGACGCGCTGATCACCCATACTCCGGGAACTTCGGTCTGGGTCTCTAGCGCTGATTGTGTGCCTATATTAGTTGCGACTGACACCCAAGTAGCCGCTATTCATGCAGGTTGGCGAGGCACTGCCCAAAAAATTTTACCGTTGACACTGCGCGCACTTCAAGAACGGGGGGCTAATCTCGCAACGCTCAAAATAGCGATTGGTCCTGCCATCAGTCAGCCGCGTTATCCGGTTGGTGCCGATGTCGCCCAACAAGTTTTAGCAACCCTTGGCCTCACCACCGCGGCAAGTCATCTCGATGTCAAAGCCATCAATTACCAACAAGCCTTAAATCTTGGGGTGAATCCTGAACACATTGCTATGTGTGAATATTGTACATTTGACACACCAGAACTATTTTATTCCTATCGGCGTGATGGCAGATCAGGGGTCCAACGCTCTGGTATTGCCCCGGTCTCTTCAGCCCCAACCTAACGCTGACAGTTGCTTGTCTTGGGGTCAAAATGTCACAATGGCGACATAAACTTGGACAAATCATGAAAAAAGCCATTTTTGAGACAGACAAAGGCACGATTGAAATTGAACTGTTTGAAAAAGATGCACCCCTCGCGGTCGCAAATTTTGAGAAGCTTTGCAGCCAAGGCTTTTATGATGGCCTGAGTTTCCATCGGGTGATTTCCAATTTTATGGTGCAAGGCGGTGACCCACTGAGTAAAACTTTGCCCCCTGGCGACCGACGCATTGGTACCGGTGGGCCGGGTTATACGATCAAATGTGAGACCAAGGGTAACCCTCATAAACACCAAAACGGCACGTTGAGTATGGCTCATGCGGGCAAAGACACGGGTGGCTCACAATTTTTTATTACCCACAGTCCACAGCCGCACCTTGATGGCGTGCATACGGTATTCGGACAAGTCATTGATAACAACCAAATGACCGTAGTTAATGGGATTCGTGGCGGTGACCGGATGATTACAGTACGGGTTGTCGAAGCCTAACTTCATCAAGGAGAGACATAGTATCTCTCCTTGATGAAGAGAGATTACCGTAAGATAGCGGGGATCAAAAAAGTAACTTATGATGATTTGATAAAAATATTACTGTCATGCCTCAAGAAGGTCGTCGTCAAGGTCGTCGTATAGACGTAGATAACCGCATCATGGAAAGGTTGCGGGAAAATTATGAGCAACGATTTAGTAACAGTCCGACAAGATTAGTGAGTGCGCTAGATAATCGGTTTCCTGAAGCCTGTGATGATCAGGGCACAAGTGTAGTTTCAGTTAGAACTGTACAAAATTTCTTTAGAGATGGCAGTGGTGCACCACGCACGGTAGATTTTATGTGTCAGTTCTTTTTGAGTAAGACCTATGATCAAGTAATTGCGGATTTTGATACAGATGTTGAAGAGCTGAGTTTACCTTTCAATCCACCACAGTTTTGGGTTGGACGACGCGAAAAAATCAAGCTATATCAAAAATGGTTTGTAGAAAATTCTGGGATGCACATGTTGTTTTTACTTGGCGAAGGTGGTGTTGGTAAGACAACTTTTGCTGAGTATTTAGCCTATGAAAACCGAGAATTGTTTAAGAAAATTATTGTTGTTCGCGTTGCTGAGAGAGAACCTTTACTAATAGAAACCGTCTTACAAGATATCTTGGAGCAAATTGGGCATCCCTCGCCACCAACAAAATTGGTTGACCGTCAACAAGCTGTAATGAGCTATTTTAGAAAAAATCGCTATTTACTAATCTTAGATAATCTCGATGCAGCCATGACCGATACTCGGTTTACTGACAAATTTGAGCCCTATGATATGGTTTTGAGTGATTGGATTGACCACCAACACCGGAGTTTTATTATTATCACTAGTCGTATCAAGCCTGATCTGAATCATCGGGCGCGTATGAATGTGAAATTTGAGCCAGTAGCAGGCCTACCGGAAGAAGATTATTTACCATTTTTTAGGGAGCGCTACCTCGAACGCGGCCTAGAGAATTTATTGGTAGATGAACAACAGATTCGAGCGATTCAATTATTAGGGAATGCTTGTGATGGTCATCCGTTTGCCATGAATTTGATTGCCCAAGAATGCCTAGAAGAAAATATTGATCTGCTTATATATTACGAATATTACGGCGATAGCTTGAGTCAAAGGGAGATGACCAATAGTTTAATTAGAGGACAATTTGAACGCTTACGTCGAACGAATGAAAAGGCTTGGCAGCTACTGGTGAGACTCGGCGTGTACCGCTTTGAATTACCCGTCACCGAACCAGGAATACGCATTCTGATGTGGGATGAGCCATTATCTGTATGTGAATCTGTATTAGTTGCTCTCAAGCGTCGGTCATTGGTACGTGGTGAACGAGGTGGTTATCAATTACACCCTTTGATTGCTGAATATAGCCGCGTCCAACTTAAAGCTAACTACACCTGGTGGCGGCAAGCCCATCAACAGGCGGTGACCTATTGGGAAAATTCACCACCTCGGTCTAAGACAGGTAAAGAGCGTGTTGCCCATTTACTAGAAGCTTTTTGGCATCGCTATAAGCTTGAAGAGTGGACGCAATCCTACCAGATCTTGAGAAAAACTATTGATGGCATGTTGCTTGGTGAATGGTTAATACAGAAAGGTTTTGCGCGAGAATTATTGCCCTTATGGCAAGCTTTAGAAGGACATTTAGAGGGTGATTTTGAGAAGATTAACTGTCTGTTAGGAATTGGCTATGCTTACTTTGGATTGGGTAATCGAACAAGAATTCAAGAGATAGCCAGTGCTGCTTTGAAGATGAGTCGCGATATTGTTTATCCAATAGGTATAATCGATAGTCTTGCTCTTTATGCCAATAGTTTAATGCATCAAAATGACCTCAAAAAAGCCATACTCTGTTATCTTGAGGCACTGCGGATTAGCCGAGATTTGAAAGATAGAAAAGCAGAATTAATACAATTGCTTGGATTGGGTGTTTGTTATTATCATTCTCAAAATTTAATTGATGCCCAATATTATTATGAACAGGCATTAGAGATATCTGAAAAGTTAGAAATACCTGATTCTGCTGCTACTTGTCTTAAGAATTTGGGCGATATTTACTTGAAAAACTTTGATTTGGAGAACACGTTTTACTATTATCAAAAAGCTCTTGATATGCATAAGATTTATAGTCATCAATCATGCATCGCTGCAACTTTTCACGATTTGGGTCGTGCTTACAAACTAATTGGTGATTTTGATAGGGCTGAGTATTATTTACAACAAGCCTTAGAGATTTGTGAAGTGATTGATTTCGCAATTGGTCATGACTACTGTTGTAATGATTTAGCTAGTATTTATATTGAAATGAACCGAGATCGTGAGGCTAAAACTTTTTGTGATCGGGCGCTAGCTAATGAAAAATCAAGACTGACAGTAGAAGTTTATTTTAAGCTAGGCTATATTCACGAACGCAGTGGCAAGAATCATTGGCTGCAAGCACGAAGTAATTACGAAGAGTGTATTAAATTTTGTCAAGATGATCAAACTGCCCTAAAAGCAGAAAGTCAGTTGCGACTAGCATGGATATTTTGGAACCAAAAACTATCTACTCAGGCGGACGAATATATTAATTTAGCTTTGAACTATTTTATAGAAAATGGCACCGAGAATATAGGTGCTCCTAGCCGTTTTAGTTTGACTTGTTATGAGCTACTTACCTACAGACAAGAGCGTGATCAAGCACAGAATCTCTTAAATAAAAGTTATGATTTCTTGATGGTGCAAGCTGCAAGATTTACGAACGATGATCATCGCAACTCTTACTTAAATAATATCCCTGCTAACTACAGACTCGCCCAAATTTGGCGAGAATCAATGAGCTAAGTTTTCAAAAGTTATTTAAGATAACAAGCAGAGAAAAAACATGGTCTACTTGTTATCTTAAAACTATAGATGCTACTAGTTTGAAAGGCCGCTATTGGGCGGCCAGCGCAAGGTTTTAAAATGCGTTTCTTCAACCATCACGTCAACATGAGCAGGATCGTTCACAGTTCTTGCCTTTTCCTTTGCTACACAAACTGCCAAGTCTGAGTTTGAGACATCAATATAAATTAGGACAGGAGTGGTTGTGTCAACGGAGCCTTCGATTGTTAGAGAGTCTCCTGCAACATAGAGTGCAAATTTACGGGTCATAGTTACCTACCTTTAGTGGATGTGCAGTAGTGAGAAGTAAACTTTAATAACCAGAGCCAGTCGCAACATAGTTGCAATTGACACGGGATACAACTTTATCAAAGGCAATGGATAAGATTTCTGAGATTACATAGGCATCGGGTTGGCTGGGTAATGAGACGATATAAGCGTTAGGGAAGTAATAGCGCTTAGATCTACTGCCAACTTGAATATCCACTAAAACAACCTTAGAACCACTGCGATGAATACCGACGTTGAAACTTGCTTTAAGGTCTCCACCGTCATCAGGTAAGATGTCCTCTATTTCTTCTGTGCCTACACGAATCTCAATTGAAATATTTGCCATAAAACCTCATTTACTCAATTGAGATAATGATACAAAAAACGATTTGCGCTTGTCAATAGGTTCAGTATAAACTTTTGCTACGAACTTTTTGTAAAAACAGCATGTCTATCTCTTAGGAGGTATGAACCTTTCATTCAGAAAAGATAGTCTAAATAAAGTATGTGTATTTAGGAGAGAGACAGATGGAAAGGTTCATCGCATTGATGGTCTTGGTAACCCTTGTTTCCAGCTCCGCCGCCTTTGCCGGAGAAAAAACTGGTAAGGGTACCGCTCATGGCATGGGCACGGCTACAGGCAAGGGCGCAGTCAAAGGCACTGGTACAGCAAGCGGCACTGGCGTTGTCGTGTACCGTGATAAAAATGGCAAACTACAGTATAAAAAAGGCACTGGTACCGTGGATGGTAATGGGGTCGCAATCGGTAAAGGCACTGCCACCAGCGACAACATGAAAGCAGCGGGCAACGGCACAGTTACTGGCACTGGCACAACTAACGGTATGGGCATGCCTGAAACCGGAACCAAAGAAGGCATGGGCATGGCGAAAGGCACGGGTACCGTAACAGGCACTGGTGTCACTAAAGGTGATGGTACAGCAAGCGGCACTGGCGTCGTCGTCTACCGTGACAAAAATGGCAAAATCCAAACCAAGCAAGGCACTGGAACCGTAGATGGTAAAGGTATCGCCGTTGGTAAAGGTACTGCCACTGGCGATATGAAAGCTGCTGGTGAAGGCACTGCTACAGGAACAGGTACCACTGAGCCTATTCCCAAACCCTAGTTTTATGCCACTACGTTAAGGTAAATTGGCAAGCTAACCCTTCTCTGATATGTGCGAGAAGGGTTTTTTATAGATGTTTACCCGCGTGATACTGCAAATGCCCACATACCCGCCATCACCAAAACCATCAACGGCCCGGCTGGGGCATTTACAAGCACAGCCCCTAATACACCACTCACCGCGCCTGAGATACCGACTAATGGAGCTAACCAAAGCATTTCCATAAAACTACGGGCTTTTTGGCGGGCCAAAGCGGCAGGGATCACCAAAAATGCGGTAACAAGTAGAGCACCTACAACTTTGATCGTGACAGTCACGACAGCCGCGAGTAGCAAAACAAACCCATAATTAAGCCCAGTTACTGAGAATCCTGCCACTTGAGCCAGGTCTGTTTGTACCGGCAAAATTACTTGAGCACGCAGCGTCGTCACCATAAATAAGGCAACCAGCAGCGTTAACCCAGTTAATAAAACTAAGTCAATCCAGCCCACTGCCAGAATATCACCTACCAAAAAACTCAATAACTTACCCTGAGTCTGTTGGGTTATGCCCAATAAAACAATGCCCAAAGCCATCGCTGCTGCCGAAAAAATTCCCAATACCGTATCAGCAGTCTGGGTCACGCGGTCTTTGACCCAGAGCATCCCTGCCGCTGCAGTCATCGTAAATCCCAATAAAAAACTGCGTACCTCCCATTGTCCTGCCATCGCCAAGACGACACCAGGTAAGGTCAAATGAGCCACTGCATCCGCAAAAAAAGCCATGCGTTTGAGCACAACAAGTACGCCAAGTAGCGGACATACGACACCAAGCAAAACCGCTCCAACTAGCGCCCTGACCATAAATGGATAGTGCAACCAAGCCCAAAATTCAGCCACGGGGATAGGCCAAGGCCAGATTATCTTCCGTTAATACCTGATAAGGTTCACCCTGACAGATCAGTTTGCGATTAAGACAGACTACTTGATCAGCTGAGCGTCTGACCCAGCCCAAATCATGCGAGACCATCAAGAGGGTAAGTCCTGAGTGCTGGCGCAAGTCAGCCAATACTGCTAATAAATCCGCTCTTCCTGCCGTATCAAGTCCCGTGGTCGGTTCATCTAAAAGCAAGACATGGGGCTGGGCAATCAGCGCATGGGCAAGCAGTACCCGCTGCCATTCGCCTCCTGAGAGCGCTTGCACCGAACGGTTGATGAGATGGGCAATACCTAAAGGCTCTAGAACAGCTAGGGTTTGGGCTCGCAACGCTTGAGGCTGCCACCAGCGACGTTTTACCCCGGCTGCGACAAACTCTAGAACTGTAAGCGGAAAAGGTTCGGCTATAGCTACAGTTTGTGGTACATAGCCAAAAGACGGCTGTGCAGCAGCTATTTCTACCTTGCCGGTGTGTCGAATCAAACCCATCACTGCTTTAAGCAGTGTAGATTTCCCGGCACCATTGGGCCCAATTACCACACACAAGGCACCTTGGGCTACACTAAAACTGACCGCTTCGACAACCGCACGTTGGCCTCGGCAGACACTTAGATCAGTAATGGTTAAGGCTGTAGTCACAGGATTGGAACGAGAACTATTCTCATTCTTACAGCTAAAGTGGTGCAAAGTCTAGTAAATCGATAATTATGCGTGTAGGGTGGAGAAATAAATCAGGGCTGGTCGTCATGAATTCATCCTCAAAAGATGATTTTATTTTTCCTTATCGCAGTTTCCATGGGGAGACCACTTTGCCCAACGTCATCTTTGATGCCAATTTACAAGAATTCTCCCAGCGGGTAGCCCTAGTCTGTGCTCTTGAAAATGGCGGTAAAATCACGCCCAAAGAAGCCTATCAAGAGATAAAAAATCTCTGGAAACAACTTAAAGCATCCAAAGAACAAATTCTCGACCAAGAGCCGCCGCCCGTGAGTTAAGAATTACGCGCTCCGGCAGCACGCCAATCCATAAGCAATTTGACCCCAATTGGGATCAAAAAAGCACCTAAAGTCAGGGTAATCGAGAGTTCCTTAGGTACTTCAATATCCCAAAAACTAACCAGTAATTTGATACCCACCAGACCAACAACGCCGTAAGCAATGCCTTCTAAGGCGGGAAACCACTCGATTACTTTGGTCAAAACCATCGCTGATAAACGTAAGGCGAGGATTGCAAACAAGGAGGCAACTAAGATCAAAACATATTTATTGGTATAAGCTATGGCGACCAAAATTTGATCGACAGCAAACACCGCATCAGCAATCTCTACACTAATCACGGCACTCCAAAACGCACTCAATCCGAAAAAACTCTGGGGGGCTATCGTTGATTCGTCGGCAACCGTCTGGTGTGATTTCCAAAAATGGGCGACACATAAATAAATTAAATAAGCTCCGCCCAACAATTTAGTTTGAGGAATCATTAATAAAATTGCCGAAAATACAACGGCTAAAAAACGAAAAGCATAGGCTCCAAACAAACCATAGGTTAGGGCCTTACTACGTTCTTCAACAGGGAGTTTGCGGGTCATCACCGCCAAAATTGCGGCATTATCAAAACTTAATACCCCTTCAAGCAGGACTAGTGTGAGCACAAGGGGGATATCTTCCGGCGAAAAATGGTAACCGAAGATATTTTTCAAAACCTGCCCGGCCTCTGTCCACAAAAAATCCATTACGACCTCACAGGGGTATTGTTCTTAGTTTACAATTCAAAAGTCCATAACTTGCTCTACAAGCGGGGATAGCTTTTTTTATGAGCTGTTAATGTTCCTAAACACTCAGAGGTCTCTACACAAAATCTGACATCTTAATGACACAACTGTGTTGATGAGAATACTGAGCCGCATCAATAAGCTGTTGACTACGTAAACCTTCGTGAAGCGAAGGCGTCATCGGCTGAGCTGTGGCTATCGCCTCCACAAACCGCTGCGCGATGCCCACAAATGGTGCTAATCTGCCGTCAGTATAGGTGCGCGCAAAACGCAAACGCTCAGGAATCACTTCTAACTGTAACGTTCCGCCCGGTGGAGCAAACCAGAGCTGAAAACCATGAACATAGTCCGTGAGATCGGCAGAACCTAGAATCAGAGTTCCTTTTTCGCCATAAACCCGTAGCCAATGACCTTGACCAGACCACGTTACGGTACTCAAGGACATTAGACCCGATATGCCCGATGCTAGGGTAAATAGCAGATTGCAGGTATCATCACTATCTACGGCTAACAGTTGCCCTGTGCCATCTGGACGCTGGGAAATAGTTGTCGTCAGTTGGGCTTGTAGTGTAGCAATAGGCGCAAAGAGCCACTCAATATAATCAAAAGCATGGGAACCAATCGCACCCAAAGCTCCACCACCCTGATCTCTTTGGGCATACCAGTTCCAGCTCCGGCTCGCATCAGCGCGGCCTTCGACCTGCCAAGTCACGTCAATTAACCGTAACGAGCCTAAGATATCAGCGGCTAAAAGCTCTTTTAAACGTAGCCATTCAGGAACCAGCCGAAATTCAAAGTCTACGCCATGGGTGAGCTGATTGGCCTCGGCAAGGGTGAGCATCGCTTGGACTTGTGCGGCTGTTAGGGCTACGGGTTTTTCGCAAAGGAGGGCTTTTTTGGCCTGCAATACGGTCATGGCCTGCTCATAATGCAGATGGGGTGGCGTTGTGAGACTCACGGCATGAATCTCTGGATGCTGCGCCATCGCTTCAACGCTCTCAAATACCAAGGGCACGCCCAACTTGACCGCGAGGCTCTGAGTTTTAGCTAGATCCCGTCCCCACAAGCCCAAAACCTGCACCCCAGTCAGTGCCTGAAACCCTGGCACATGAATTTTTTGCCCGAAACCTGTACCAACGACACCAACATTTAGCATCTAGACCAAACCTAAGATTATCTAGAGTTATTGTAAAACACTTGATTTCATGGGTTTGCGAGTAAAGCATCGCTGGTTTCGAGAAGTTCTTGATGTAAATGGCTATGAATCGTTGTCGCTAAGTTATGGCTAATACCAGAAATTTCCGCAATTTGGCTGATCGAAGCCTCTTCGAGTTTACGTAGTGAGCCAAAATGCGCCAGTAATTGTTTGATGCGGACTTCACCTAGGCCAGGAATTTCTTCTAGGGCTGATTTTGTCATGCGTTTACCGCGTAATTGACGATGAAAACTAATCGCAAATCGGTGAGCTTCATCACGGATTTGTTGGAGTAGACGTAGAGCGGGGTCGGTGAGTTCTAGTTGCAGGGCACGCGAATTATGAGGACGGAAGATTTCTTCTAAGCGTTTAGCCAAACCAATTACGGGTAAATCTTCTAGACCCAACTCAGTCAAGACGGCATGAGCCGCGGAGAGTTGCCCTTTGCCGCCATCGATCACGACCAAATCTGGCGGTGCGTCTTTGCTTGAGGAAAAGCGACGCTGAATCACTTCGGCCATTGAGGCAAAGTCATCAGGAGCCCCGGCTACAACTTTGGGATGGCGAATTTTGTATTTACGGTAGTGTTGTTTGGCAGGTTTCCCATCAATAAAGACAACCCGTGAAGCTACGGTATCGGTACCTTGAATATGGGAGATGTCATAACACTCCAAGCGATGAGGAATCTGTGGTAAATCTAGGGCTTGCATTAAGCGGATCAACCCATCTACACCAACCTGAGAAGCCCGCTCCAAACGCTCTAACTCGGATTGGGCATTGCGACTGACCATCTCAATGAGTTCGGCTTTACCCTGGCGTTGGGGATGCTTGAGCATGACTACGCGGCCTCGTTTTTCACTTAGCCAACTCTCGATGATCTCTTGGTCTGGTAACGCATAATGCACCAAAATTTCGGCAGGAATTTCATCGCTGGTGAGGGGTTTGTAATGTTCTTGAATCACATTTTGTAAAATTAGAGCCAGGTCATCACCTTGGTTCTCAAAGGTAAAGCCCAATCGTCCAATCAATTTGCCAGAGCGCACCTGAAAGAGCTGGACACAAATGCGATGAGCATCACTCGCCAAGGCCAAGGCATCACGGTTAATCGAAATATCCGTAAGTGAGATTTTTTGTTTTTCGGTCAGCTGCTCCAGGCTTTGCACCTGATCGCGCAGACGGGCTGCTTTTTCAAATTCCATCGCTTCGGCGGCGGCGAACATGTGATCATTTAAGCCTTCTACGAGTTCACTGACCCGTCCTTGCAAAACCCATTGCACCTGCTGCATCGTCTGCCGATAGTCTTCGGGGCTAATCAAGCGTTGACAAATACCCGGACAGCGGCCTAGGTCATAGTTGATACAGGGACGATCCTTAAATAAAATTGTGCTGCGTTGGCGTAATAGAAAATTGCGTTTGAGAAATTGCACCATGTGATGGGCAGCGCCAGCATCGACATAGGGGCCAAAATATTTATCTTTGCTGTTGCGCGCCCCCCGCGGACGACAGACAAAGAGGCGGGGATATTCCTCAGACCAAGTGATACAAATCGAAGGATATTGTTTGTCATCTTTGAGTAACACATTATAGCGCGGCTGTTGTCGCTTAATCAGAATTTCTTCGAGGGTCAGAGCCTCAGCCTCGGTATCCGTCAAAATCAACTCAAAATCACCGACCTGCTGCACCATGACCCAGATTCGTGGTGAGAGCTGCTGACCGGGCTGAAAATAACTGCGTACCCGATTGCGTAAATTTTTGGCTTTACCGACATACAGTAATTCGCCCGTGGTCGTTCGCATTTGATATATGCCAGGACTAGTCGGCAGATCAGCCATGCGCCGGGCTAGGCGTTCCGGGTCAGTAAGTAGCGTCGTCATCTATTTATTTTAACCGGGGCAAGTAGGGTTCGGTATCCAAGGTCAGCAGTGGCATCTTAAGATAGATCTTGATGAGATCATTACGACCTTGTCCAAAAATTATTGGAGCCCCCTCTCATGTCCGCAACTGTCCTGCTCAAAGATGCCCAAACCATGATCGCAGCCGCAATGGCTCAGGCCGAAGTCATTGGTCAACCTATGAATATTGCCATAGTTGATCAAGGTGGCAATCTCGTCGCCCATGTTCGTATGGATGGTGCTTGGATTGGGAGTATTGATATCTCAATTAATAAAGCCTTTACTTCGCGGGCTTTTGATGTTGCCACCGGGGACTTAGCTGCTTTTGCCAAACCTGGCGAACAGTTTTATGGTATTCATGCCTCCAATGGCGGACGGGTCATGATTTTTGCTGGTGGCCTACCACTCAAACGCGATGGGCAGGTCGTCGGCGCGATCGGTGTCAGTGGCGGCAGCGGTACGCAGGATCAAGCCGTTGCCGAAGCGGGTGCGGCAGCATTTAGCTAAGGACGTGAGCCTAAAAGCCCTTACTTGATACGCACATAAGGGCTTTTCATAGCAGGTGATACCGTGCTTTTGGCGTAGGCTGGTTATAATTGTTTTTCAAAGCCCAAAGGTCAATTCCCCTCATGAATGCTGAGGCTCCGTTGTTACAAGTCAAGCATTTGAGAACCTATTACCGCACGCGCAGTGGCCTATCCAGAGCGGTCGATGACATTTCTTTTAGCCTCAAAAAAGGTCAAACCTTAGCCCTGCTCGGTGAATCAGGCTGTGGTAAATCGGCTACTGCACTTTCTTTGATCAGGCTAGTACCTCAACCAGCGGGCTGGGTCGTGCGCGCAGGCGAGGTCGTTGAGACCGAAACCGTAACAGCAGGCAGTGAACTGATTTTTGATGGTACAGAATTATTGGACTTATCCGAACCTCAAATGCGTCGTTATCGGGGCAAGCGGATTTCGATGATCTTTCAAGAACCTCTGACATCGCTTAATCCGGTTTATACCGTGGGTAATCAACTGATCGAAGTATTTGCGCTACATCAAAATCTGAAAAAACCCGCAGCCCGTGCCGCAGCTCTGGAGATGCTCAAAAAAGTAGGGATTCCCGAACCTGAAGCCCGTCTTGATGAATATCCCCACCAACTCTCCGGTGGTATGCGCCAACGGGTCATGATTGCTATTGCCTTAGCTTGTCAGCCAGAAGTTTTGATCGCAGACGAACCGACCACGGCTCTAGATGTAACGATTCAGGCGCAGATTTTAGACTTACTGCGGGGGCTGCAAAAAGAATTTGGCATGGCAATTTTACTAATTACCCACGATCTAGGCGTAGTCGCTGAAATGGCTGATGAGGTAGCCGTGATGTATGCCGGGAAAATTGTCGAGCGTGGTACGGTTCAACAGATATTTGAAAACCCCCTACATCCCTATACCCAAGGACTATTTGCAAGTTTGCCGAGTAAGCAAGTGCGCGGTCAAAAACTCGCCACCATTGAAGGGATTGTGCCAGCATCGACCAAATTTCCCACGTACTGTCGGTTTTTTGACCGCTGTACCTGTGGCAAGCCAGGCTTATGTGATGATAAAGAACCACTACTCTTGCGGCAAGTTAGCGGGGCGGATGTCGCTTGTCATCTTTATGCGGAGCCAGCGTCATGACCACCGATCTACTGCTTGATGTCAAAAATTTACAAACCTATTTTCCAATTCGCAAAGGTTTATTACGTCAAGTGACGGGTTATGTTAAGGCCGTTGATGGGGTTAGTTTTACCATTCCTCGGGGTAAAACTCTCGGCTTAGTTGGCGAATCTGGTTGTGGCAAAACTACCGTCGGTAAAAGCTTGTTACGGTTAGCCCCAGCAACTGGCGGTGAAGTATTGTTTGAGGGTAAAGATATTCTGCAAGCGACACCCCAGGCTTTACTTCAATTTCGGTCTAAGGCACAAATTGTCTTCCAAGATCCCTATAGCTCACTCAATCCCCGCATCAATATTGGTGACATTATCGCTGAGGGTATGGAGATTCATCGTCCCGAGCTGACCAAAGAGCAACGTATGATCGAGGTCAAAAATCTTCTTGACAAAGTAGGTCTCACGGCGGCTGATAATGCTCAAAATATGGAGGCTAAACATGTCAATGTCGCTGAAAAGTATCCCCACGAATTTTCTGGTGGTCAACGCCAACGCATTGGTATTGCCCGAGCCTTGGCAGTCAAACCGACCTTTATTGTTTGTGATGAGCCAGTCAGTGCTTTAGATTTGAGTATTCAAGCTCAAATTTTGAATCTATTGATTGACTTGCGGGAACAAGAAGCATTGACGCTCTTATTTATCTCCCATGACCTCTCAGTTGTTCGTCATCTATGCGATGAAGTAGCGGTCATGTATTTGGGTCGGATTGTCGAGCAAGCAACCACCGAAGAACTTTTTCGCGCGCCGCAACATCCCTATACCCAAGCCCTGCTCTCAGCTATCCCTGAGGCGACAATCATCCGTAAACAGGGACGCATTGTCTTGACAGGCGATGTCCCAAGTCCAATCAATCCCCCTAGCGGGTGTCCCTTTCATCCGCGCTGCCCTGTTGCTCAAGGCGACGACAACCTCAGGCAACTATGTACTGAAGAGATCCCACCACGGGTACAAGTTGACCCGACCCACTGGGCGACCTGCCATCATGTGGCAGCCCAAAACTTAAAACTAACTCAGGCGATATAAAGTCTGTAGCATTTGCACCCACAGACATGCCTCAACGCTGTGGCTTTACCTATATTCTTGCTAATGTATCGAGACAAAAAACAACCCGCTCTGAAAATTCAGAGCGGGTTGTTTTTTTAATGTGTTCTACCCTAGTCAGCGGCAGCTAGGAGCTTACGTTCTGAGGGTTGGAAGAGCGGTGCACCTTTATCGTCGAGATCAACGACAATGGTCTGCCCATCGCGGACGATTCCGGCGAGCATTTGCTCTGCTAGGGCATCTTCGAGTAAGCGTTGGATAGCACGACGTAAGGGACGCGCACCCATGCTGGGATTGAAGCCTTCAGCGACCAGTTTTTCCTTGAACTTCTCGGTCACTTCCAGATGGATGTTCTGGAGGTTGAGGCGTTTGACCACTTCTTTGAGCAGAAGGTCGGCAATCACCTTGACTTCGTCGCGGGTCAACTGACGGAAGACAATGATTTCATCCAAGCGATTCAAGAACTCAGGTCGGAAGAACTGTTTGAGTTCTTCGTTAACGAGATTCCGAATATTTTGGTAGATTTGCTCGTCAGCTTTACCCGGATCAAAGAAACCAATTTTACCGCCGCCTTTTTCGATGACCTTTGATCCAATGTTGGAAGTCATAATCAGCAGGGTGTTTTTGAAGTCCACCACGCGACCTTTGGCATCGGTTAAGCGACCATCTTCCAGGATTTGGAGCAAGGTATTAAAGACATCGGGGTGGGCTTTCTCGATTTCATCAAAGAGAATGACCGAGTAAGGCCGACGACGTACTGCTTCGGTGAGCTGACCGCCTTCGTTGTAGCCCACGTAGCCTGGAGGTGAGCCAATCAGTTTGGAAACTGTATGACGCTCCATGTACTCGGACATATCTAGGCGAATCATCGCTTCTTCAGAACCAAAGAAGTAGGCAGAAAGGGATTTCGCTAACTCTGTCTTACCTACCCCAGTCGGACCCGAGAAGATAAAGGAAGCAATCGGACGTTTCGGATCCTTGAGACCGACCCGGGCGCGACGGATCGCTCGAGCAATCGCTTTGACCGCTTCATCCTGACCGACGATACGGTTATGCAACACATCTTCGAGGTGCAAGAGTTTTTCGGACTCGGACTCGGTTAGTTTTTGAACAGGAACGCCGGTCCAGGTCGAAACAATGGCGGCGATATCCTCTTCATTGACTTCGGGCATCTCTTCGTTAACGGTTTCGGCTTTGTGCAGTTGGGTAAGATTTTTGATCTCCTGCTTGAGAGCCATTTCCCGGTCTCGTAATAGACCCGCTTTGTCGTAGTCCTGAGAACGTACAGCATCATCTTTTTCGCGCATCACTTGCTTGAGCTCTTTGTCGAGCTCCTTAGCTTGGGGCGGCAGTTGCGAAGAACGCAGCCGTACCCGTGAACCCGCTTCATCCACTAAGTCGATGGCCTTGTCCGGCAAGAAGCGGTCAGCAATGTAACGGTCAGAAAGGGTAGCTGCAGCTTCAATCGCGTCATCGGTGATGCGCAATTTGTGGTGCTTTTCATAGCGCTCGCGTAGGCCACGCAGGATCTCGATGGTTTCGAGGACACTGGGTTCGCCAACTTTGACCATCATGAAGCGGCGCTCGAGAGCTGCATCGCGCTCAATGTGTTTGCGGTACTCATCAAGGGTGGTAGCACCAATACATTGCAACTCACCACGGGCTAGAGCTGGTTTGAGAATGTTAGCGGCGTCAATTGCGCCTTCGGCTGCTCCAGCCCCGATTAGGGTGTGGACTTCGTCGATGACCAAAATAACGTTACCTGCCGAACGAATCTCATCCATGATTTTTTTGAGGCGTTCCTCAAACTCACCACGATATTTAGTTCCGGCAACCAACAGACCGATATCCAACGTCATGACACGCTTGCCTTGCAGGACTTCAGAGACATCGTTGGCGGCAATGCGTTGAGCCAAGCCCTCAGCAATTGCTGTTTTACCTACGCCCGGTTCACCGACGAGAACAGGGTTGTTTTTGGTGCGCCGACCGAGAATCTGCATCACCCGTTCGATTTCGTTTTCACGTCCGACGACCGGATCGAGTTTTTCGTCAATTGCCATTTGGGTCAAGTTTACGCCAAATTCATCAAGAGTTGGGGTCTTGGTGCGTCCGCCAGACGCGCCACCAGCGGTGACTTCGGCGGTTTCACCAAGCATGCGGATGACTTGGGTGCGGACTTTACCAAGGTCAACGCCGAGGTTTTCGAGAACCCGAGCGGCAACGCCTTCGCCTTCACGAATCAAACCCAAAAGTAAGTGTTCGGTGCCAATGTAGTTATGGCCTAATTGACGGGCTTCTTCGAGAGAAAGCTCTAGGACACGTTTGGCACGGGGGGTAAAAGGAATTTCCACCGCGACAAAGCCCGAACCACGTCCGATAATTTTTTCAACTTCAACACGAGCATCTTTGAGGTTGACACCCATAGATTTGAGAACTTTAGCAGCTACTCCGGTGCCTTCGCCAATCAGCCCGAGGAGAATCTGTTCAGTACCCACAAAGTTATGACCCAGGCGACGGGCCTCTTCTTGCGCCAACATAATGACTTTGATGGCTTTTTCTGTAAATCGCTCAAACATGTGGCCGTTCCCCTTGTGAGTTTGGAGATAACCCTACGTTAACATAACTTTGCCGTTCGCTTCATCCCCCCCAACACCCCTCTCTCTCGCTCCCTGACTGGAATAGAGTTGCGTAGCATAAATTACCATTTGAGCGAGGGATCACTATAGCTCAGATCCTATACTGGGCGGGAGTACTAACCCTTGATAGCGTATCTTTGCCCCTGAGAATTAATTTTTATTCGTGTTTTATTCAATTCATGCTCTGCGTAGACTTTGAACATCAAGACTAGAAGCGGTTACAAACGACGGTTTTGAGAGTGATATCATGACCCCAGAGCTAACGGGATCACCCATGGTCGAAGAATCAATTGCCATACTGCAGCAAAAATTAGCCGAGCGCGATCAGGTAATTCCAGAACTTGCCCTCGAACTAGTGCGCCTTAATCAGCTCAATCGGTCACTACAACAATGTCTGCTCATCGCTGCCGAAAATAAAGCTCTTGTGCCAAGCACCCATGATCTCAGTACCCGCGAACCGCATAGCCTGGGGCAAGATAACCTCAAACTGCAACAGTACTTACGGGATTTGCCCCATCTTTATCAGCGTAAATTTGCCGAACGCATCTTGCCTCTCAAACAACAGCTAGGCGATCTGAGAGCTGAAAATCAAGAGCTCAGCCACCATATCCAACATTTTAAAGACCACTTTGTCGAAGCCGATACCGTCCAACCCTGGCTTACAAGCCAAGCACAAGAGGAGTCACCCGCTTGAGTCCAGCCCTTACGTACTGGCAAACTCTAGGTCAACACTTGGGAGTCGCGCCATCACTGCCAGATATCTTACCAACTCTTGCGCCTCAGCTGTTGACCCTTGCTTGGCCTGATACTCAAGTAGACACGCTCTATCTGCCGGTTATTTGGACCTTGCACGGGCCTCTATACGGCGAGTGTATTGCCCAGTGCGGCGTTTTTTATATTCAGCCTTGGGATCTAAGTGATGAGCAACGCCAAGTTTTGTATAACTTTGCCTACGCAGCTCTGCGAAATCAGGTGCGGACTGGGGTTTATTTGGTGACGTTTGTGGCACAGGCCGGACAGGTTTACTGCACAGGCTTAACTGCAATGCCTGCTGCAGCGGCGCTGGTCTCGACACTGACCCAAAAACCCGACCTTTATTATGCGCATTTGTTATGTCAACAGGATTGGCCTTTGGTTGAGGTACAAACTTGGCGCATGGCGGCGGTAAGACTGGGAGAATTTGATCCCAAAGAGGTGCTATTGTGGCCCGGGGTGATCTGGTATCCCGATTGGATTGGCTGCTGGGTCTATCCGCCATCGATTAGTGCAGCTGGTACTCAGCATCCTTTTGCAGATTTAGGCGTAATGCTATGAGTGCAAGAGAGCGGTTTATCATAGAAAGGCTATGGCAAAACCTGAACAAAATATCGTTGTGATTGGCGGGGGCATCGGGGGATTGACAGCAGCGGCACTGCTGGCTAAACGTGGTTGTCGGGTCTTAGTCTTGGAACAAGCCTTTATTCCCGGTGGCTGTGCCTCGACGTTCAAGCGGCGCGGCTTTACCTTTGATGTCGGTGCCACCCAAGTTGCAGGCCTAGAGCCGGGAGGTATTCATGCCCAAATCTTTGCACAGCTGGAGCTAGAGCTGCCCGAGGCAACGCCTTGTGACCCAGCCTGTGCGGTATTTTTGCCGGGAGAAAACCAGCCGATCTCCGTGTGGCGTGACCCCCAACGTTGGCAGGCCGAGCGTCTGGCGCAATTTCCGGGGACAGAAAGGTTTTGGGCAAAACTTGATCAATTATTTCGTCTGTGCTGGGAATTTAATCAGCGTGACCCGATTTTACCCTTGCATAGCCCTCGTGATGTCTTAGAAATCGTCACCAAACTGCGTCCCCAAACCTTACTGACAGTGCCCTATACGCTACAGACTGTCGGTGGCGTACTGCGACGGCTCAAGCTAGGTCATCATACCCGCCTCAAGCAGTTTCTAGATTTGCAGCTCAAGCTTTATTCACAAGTTGATGCCGATGAGACGGCTATGCTCTACGCAGCCGTGGCCTTGGGGCTTTCGACTGAGCCTCAGGGACTTTATCATCTCCAGGGCAGTATGCAAGTTTTGAGCACACGCTTGCACCAAGCTATCGTTAACCATGGAGGCCGCCTCATTACACGACAGCGCGCCGAACGTATTGTGCTCAAACAAGACCGTGCTCATACGGTCTCTGTGATGAATTTGCGCAATCAAAAACGCTGGGAAGTCCCCTGTGAACAAGTTATCGCTAATGTCACCTGCTGGGACTTAGTTAATCTACTTGCCCTCAACAATGATTACAGTCGCCGGATTGAGAAGCTACCTAGTGCATCCGGGGCTTTTATTTTATATCTAGGCGTTGACGCGGCTTGTCTGCCTGCGGATTGTCCGCCCCATTTACAGTTTCTGTATGATGCTAACGGTGCTTTAGGTGAAAATAATTCTCTGTTTGTCTCGGTTTCGCGTGCTGGCGATGGACGCGCACCAGCGGGTAAAGCCACGATTATTGCCTCTACTTTTACGGAAACAGCCCCTTGGTGGTACGAAAATACGGACTATGCAGCCCTAAAAGCAACTTATACTGAGACGGCGCTTCAACACTTAGCCCAGTATTTTCCTAATCTGCGCGACTATATCCAACATATCGAAGCGGCGACACCACGCACTTGGCAGCATTTTACGGGACGCCATCTAGGAATGGTGGGGGGTGTCGCCCAGCGGCCTTGGAATTTCGGACCCTTATCGCTCTCCAATCACACACCGATTGCCAATGTCTGGCTAGTGGGAGATAGTACCTACCCCGGAGAGGGCACAGCGGGGGTTAGCTATTCGGCACGCAATGCCGTGCAGCTGTTGGAGCGCAGCTTAAGATAATCTATCTGCTTGATAGCAGTTCTCTTGAGATGCTATAGTAAAAGGCTGTTGTTTAGCGCACGGAACAGGTTGATAATCGGAGTTAGTCCGAACCTGCACGGCGAAAGAGAAAAATCCCATGGTTTACGCAATTATTGCCAATGGTGGCAAACAATACCGGGTTGAGCCCGGTCGCTTTTATGATTTTGAGAAAATTGATGCGGATGAAGAGAGTATCGTCTCTATTGATCAAGTCTTATTGATTGCTCCCGATGGTGAAGAGATCGAGCTATTGATTGGACAGCCCTACATTGAGGGGGCAATAGTACAGACTAAGGTTCTGCAACATGGCAAAGCCAAAAAAATCTTGATCTACAAAATGCGTCCCAAAAAGAACTATCGCCGCAAAAAAGGTCACCGTCAACAATTTACACGTCTATTAGTTGAAGCGATCGAAGTTAATGGCGTGGCACTCGGCGTACCTTTAGTAGCGACAGAGTCATAACTCGTATTTCAGGTGATCCAAAAGTTGTTTAAGCTACTTTTGGATCGCAAAACAATTTACTTCTGAACCTGTTCCACTAGTTCGGTAGATCGTCAGCAACATAAAGTTTTTATGTGCCACGCACATGCCTAAAACGTCTTTATAGTTGTTAAAATACGTGGGTCACGCTCAAGGCCGTTATCCTCATGGATGTTTCTCCTTACAAATCTTTTGCATTGCCTGGTTCTAAACCGCAGTACAATCCGGACAAGCCCGGTCTAGTCCATCATATTGCCCTTACTTTGACCTTAGATATTGCCGCTGAGCGCCTAACAGGAAGATGCACGATTCATTTAACTTGTCTGGTTGATGGGTTACTCACCTTGACCTTAGATGCCGTTGCCCTCATGATCAAAGCGGTTTATCTCGGGTGTGAGCCGCTATCTTTTCAGTATAACGGCAACCAAATACAGCTACAGTTACCATCAGGTATCACAGCAGGTCAGACCTTAGAGATTGGCATTGATTATCAGGTAGAAAAGCCTCAGCGCGGTATTTATTTTATCAAACCAGATGAACACTATCCTCACAAACCAGTACAAGTTTGGACGCAGGGTGAAGATGAAGACTCTCGGTTTTGGTTTCCATGTTTTGATTATCCCGGTCAGTTAGCAACTTCAGAAATCCGGATTACTATTCCCAAACCCTATCGTGCTATTTCTAATGGTGTACTTGTTGAAGAACAAGAGTTAGAAAGCTATCGTATTTTCCATTGGCGACAAGAGCAGGTTCATCCGACTTATTTGATGACACTGGCTGTTGGTGAATTTACACAGATTGATGACGGCTGGGATGGCATTGCCACACCTTATTATGTGACACCAGGACGTGAAGAAGAAGCGCAACGCACTTTGGGTAAAACACCGCGTATGGTGGCTTTTTTCTCAGAAGCTTTTGGGGTGCGCTACCCTTTTCCCCGCTATGCACAGGTCTGTGTGGATGATTTCATTTTTGGAGGTATGGAAAACACTTCTTGTACGCTGCTCACCGATCGCTGTTTACTAGATGAAATAGCTGGCAAGGAATATCGCTGGAGTGAAGACTTGGTCTCTCATGAATTGATTCATCAATGGTTTGGTGATCTAGTGGTGATTAAACACTGGAGTCATGCTTGGATTAAAGAAGGTGCTGCTAGTTATTTTGAGGTTTTGTGGCGCGAACATGAATATGGCGCAGAAGATGGCGACTATTTTCGTTATCAGGATACCCAGTCCTATTTTAGTGAAGATAGTGACCGCTACCGACGTCCTATTGTTACCAATATCTATAAAGAAGCAATCGAACTGTATGACCGTCATCTTTATCAAAAAGGCGCTACAGTCTATCACATGCTTCGTTATTATTTGGGTGAGAAACTATTTTTTGCCTCAATAAAAACTTTTCTTGAGGATAATCGTCATCAAACCGTCGAAACCATTGATCTATTGCGGGCTATCGAAAAAACCACAGGCCGTAATTTCTTGCCCTTATTCGAGCAGTACGTCTTCAAAGGTGGACATCCCGATTTTAAGGTAGGTTATGCCTGGGATGAAATGGGTAACTATGCGCAAGTTACCGTAGAGCAAACCCAAACTGTCAATGACCTAACTGTTTTGTTTGATCTGAAGGTTCCTATTGTGTTTGGGTACGCTGATCATGGATCGCAAACGTTTCTCTTACATTTACACCAAAAAACTCAGACTTTTTGTTTTCCGTTAACAAAAAAGCCACTTTATTTTGCGTTTGATCCGAGTTACCACATCCTAAAAACCGTGGAACTCGAAGTTGCTGTCGAAGACCTCAAGGCCCAGTTACGCCATGACCCTACGGTAATGGGACGGGTTATGGCCATACAAGCCTTAGCCAAAAAAGCAAACCCTAATGTGGTGGAGAGTCTGCGCGAAATTTTGCAAGATGGCAGTGTATTTTGGGGGGTACGGTCTGAGGTGGCTGCGGCATTGGGCAAAGCCAAGCGCGAATATGCCTTTAGTGCATTACGCCAAATGCTGATATCAGTCGAACACCCGATTGAGTCGCTCAACGTGCTCAAGGCTGTCATTAATGCTCTAGGCGAAGACCCTAGCCTAGCCACCGTCGAGGCGGTGCTACCTTATCTCAAGCATGAAAGTTATTTTGTCTCTGGAGCTGCGGCGCGTACTCTTGGTAAAACTAAGCACTCTGAAGCATTTAGACCGTTGCGTAAAACTCTACGTCGTCGTGATTCGTGCAATGAAACTGTACGCATTGCAGTACTAGATGGTTTAGCCAACTTCAAAGATACTTCCGAAGTGCGGGATTTACTAATTGAGCAGACAGAACTCGGTGTTCCCCAACCCCTACGTCTGGGTGCTATTCGCGCGCTAGGCCGCTGGGGCGAAGGTCAAAAAGACCGTAAAGTCTTGGCGCGCTTGGCTGAAATTGCCAAAGAAAGTTTCTTTTTAACGCGCCTTGCCACAATCAGCGCGCTCGAAGCCCTCAAGTCTCCCGAAGCCCTAGCCCTACTCCAGGAGATTGCTCACAATGATCCTGATGGTCGGGTAGAACGGGTGGCACTCGAAGCTATCGAAAACCTGCGCGCTGCGGTGAGTCAAGGCGAAGAAATCAAAAAACTCCGCGAAACCCTCGAAGATGTTCAAAAAACTAATCAAGAACTCAAAGGTCGTCTCGAAGTGCTCGAAGCTAAAACTACCCACTCACCCACGCTTGCTCAATAGCCTGCAAAAACCTGAATCGCACTTGATCCTACTAGTTGCGATGGGTAAGCGAATAAATCAGGGTATTATGACTAGGGAATTGGGAGTAAGACTCTGGTTAAGCGTGTGGTTTTAGTTCGGCATGGACAGAGTAGCTGGAATACAAAGGGCTGGATTCAGGGTCGCTGTGACGAATCTGTATTGACTGTAATCGGACAACAACAGGCTAACTCTTGCCAAGTAGCACTAGGGTCAGTGCAATTTGATCAAGGGTTTGTGAGTCCGTTGCAACGCGCTCAACAAACTGCACACACTATTTGGAACCACCGCTTAGAGCCGTTGACTAATCTAGAGCAGCTGTATGAAATTGATATGCCCGCTTTTGAGGGTTTGACGGCACAAGAGGTGACCCTTCGTTTCCCAGAATTAGCCTTCAGCTATCGTTATGATCCAGCAAATTTAGTCCTAGATGGGCGTTATCCGGTGCGTGAACTATGGACTCAAGCCCAAGCGGCCTGGACGGAAATTTTGGCCAGCCCCGGTCATTGTTTGTTGATTGTGGCGCATAATGCGATTAACCAAGCGCTTCTTGCGACCGCTTTAGGTATGGGGCCTGCAAAATATCGGTCATTAGTCCAAAGTAACGGGGGTATTAGTGTCCTCAATTTTGCCGATAACGGACAGGTACAGTTAGAATCTCTCAATCAAACAGCCCATCTTGGTCAGGGCTTTCCGGCACGTAAAGGCGCAACCCGGATCTTGCTAATCCGTCATGGCGAAACCGATTGGAACCATGCCGGACGTTTTCAGGGACAAATTGATGTACCGCTCAATGCAACAGGCCTAGACCAGGCTCAAAAAACAGCTACCTTACTACAAGCTATGCCCATTGACCAACTGATTAGCAGTCCACTGCAACGCCCCCTAGAGACGGCTAAGGCGTTACTTAGGTATCATCCCCAGCTGCCACTCATCCTCATGGATGACCTCCAAGAAATTTCTCATGGCACCTGGGAAGGAAAATTTCAGGCAGAGGTTGAGGCGAGCTACCCAGGGATGTTAGCAATGTGGGAACAGCACCCAGAAACAGTCCAGATGCCAGAAGGCGAAAATCTCCAACAAATTTGGGAACGTACAGGCCGGGTATGGCATGAGATTTTGAGGCAAGCTAGCGGCAAAACCAGTGTGGTAGTCGCTCATGATGCGATCAATAAAGCCGTTCTTTGTCTGTTATTAGGACTGAACCCTGCGGCTTTTTGGTATTTCAAACAGGGTAATGGTGCGGTGACGATCATGGATTATCCAGAGGGCATTGACCAACCGGGCGTGCTGACTTGCATGAATTACACAGCTCATCTGAGTAATACGGTCTTTGACTGTACAGCAGCAGGCGCACTCTAGGTGTATCCAAATTACTTACAAAAAAACGGAGTGGTGAGCCACTCCGCTTCTTTATGATCAAGAATCAGCACTTAGGCAGGAACAACCGGTGGGGTGCTCAGAGGCAAAGCCAGTTTGACTTTATTGGGAAGTTGGGTGGCTGCACCAATAATTTTGCGCAACTCTTCACCATCAATCGTCTCTTCTTCGAGTAGGCGATCCACAATCATATCCATCAAGTCGCGGTGCGTCGTCAAGAGACTAATCGCATCTTTGTAGCATTTCGCCACAATTGTTCTGACTTGTTCGTCGATATGGGTTGCAACTTCTTCGGAATAACCCTGGGAGCGCGACATAGCACCACCCAAAAATACTTCGCCACCTTCGCTCTCCAATGCAACGGGACCGAGATCAGACATGCCGAAGCGAGTAACCATGGCCCGAGCCATATTGGTCACTTGCATAAAATCACCACTAGCACCAGTTGTGATTTCATCGCCACCGAATACGACATCTTCGGCTGCACGTCCACCCAAGGCTCCAGTAATCCGAGCCAAGAGCTGATTACGGGAGATCAGTAGTTGGTCTTCAGAAGGTGTAAACCAAGTTAGACCACCCGCTTGACCACGGGGGATGATCGTCACTTTTTGGACATCATCATGATCGCAAACCAGTGAACCTACCAAAGCATGACCAACTTCGTGGTAAGCAATTAGGCGTTTTTTCTTGCTATCCAACAAAGGAGAACGCTCTAAGCCAGCCACAACACGGTCTACGGCATCATCAATTTCTTTGAGGGTGATGCAATCGAGACGGCGACGAGCCGCTAAAATAGCTGCTTCATTGAGCAGGTTAGCCAGATCAGCGCCCGAAAATCCAGGAGTACGACGGGCAATTTGTTCGATGTCCACTTTGGGATCGATTTTTTTGCCTTTGGTATGGACTTTCAAGACCTCAAGACGGCCTTTCATATCTGGACGATCAACGGTGATCTGACGGTCAAAACGACCGGGACGCAAGAGCGCAGAATCTAGTACATCAGGACGGTTGGTTGCCGCAATAATAATGATCCCAGAATTGCCCTCAAAACCATCCATCTCCACCAGAAGTTGGTTAAGGGTTTGTTCGCGCTCATCATTACCACCGCCGATACCAGCACCGCGTTGACGACCTACAGCATCAATTTCGTCAATAAAGATGATGCAAGGGGCATTTTCTTTGGCTTTTTTGAATAGGTCACGAACCCGTGAGGCACCAACACCGACAAACATTTCTACAAACTCAGAACCACTTAAGCTAAAAAATGGCACACCAGCTTCGCCAGCAATGGCTTTGGCCAAGAGGGTTTTACCAGTACCCGGAGGACCAACAAGTAAAACACCTTTCGGGATTTTGGCACCGACTGCGGTAAAACGCTCGGGTTTTTTCAAAAATTGGACAACTTCTTGCAGCTCCTCTTTGGCTTCATCAATCCCAGCCACATCCGCAAACCCCACGCCAGTTTTGGCTTCCATTTGGAAACGCGCTTTGGATTTGCCAAAGTTCATGGCTTGACCAGGGCCGCCATTATTGCCAGAGCGGCGCAACAGCAGAAATAGACCCCCCAGAAGTAACAGAGGCAGCAAAATATTGCTCAACAGACCAAATAATTGACCGTTGTTGCTCGGCTGCGCCACTTGGAAATCGACTTTTTTCTGACGCAAAAGTTGGTAAAGATTGTCAGAATCCTGCAAGAGCAAATTGACCCGGAAGCTGGTGGAGCGATCACCCAACTGGGGTTCACGAATCGTGGCAACAGCCGAAGTACGACTACTTTCAACTACGACTTTTTCAACACGTCCGGCTTCGATGTCGGCTATAAATTCACTGTAGGGGCGTTGACTAGCCGCTACTTGACGGGTGGTTGCCGCATCTTGCTGCTGTGCGCCGCCGGTCAAGGAAGGCAAGAGCAAGACTCCAACTAAAATGAGCGGCACCGACCACAGCAATAACATTCTCCAGGAGAATTTCATCTTGCAGGTCTCACTAAGGATTCTTAATCTAACTTAACCTATTTACCAAGGGCTTACAACCAAGTGCTCGTGTGAAACAATAGACTCAAGGAAGGAGAGTGCATCTCATGGCGACAGAATTCCAAGAAAAATTGATGCAAACCGTAGCACAACTGGGCTATCGGGTGACCGTCGGTGATGTGGCAGGCGAGTTGGGTTTGCCTGTAGAGAAGGCGCGTCAAGAATTAAATCTGATTGCAAGCCAAGCGGGAGGCTCCCTGCAAGTGTCTCCTACAGGAGAAATTGCCTATGAATTTACCAACCAATGGCAAAATATCCTCAATCAAAAAGCCCAAAATGCTCAGTGGCAAGAATTTGTGCGTTCGGTCAAAAAAACAGCCTTGTACGTAGGACGCATTTCCTTTGGGATTATGTTAATTCTGTCTTTGGTTATTATTGTCGTGGCCTTGTTTGCGCTAAGTACGGCAACCAATAATGACCGTGATGATCGGCGTAGTAATGGCCCGAGCTTCAATTTTGGCGGTATGTACTGGCTATGGTACGGCTTTGACCCTTACCGCTATTTTTATTATGGGGGAGACCCTGAGCTGGAGCGTCGCCGTAAATATGAACGCGGTGAACCAGTCGGTTTTTTAGAAGGCGTATTTTCTTTTCTTTTTGGTGATGGTGACCCAAATGCAGACCTCGAAGAACGGCGCTGGCAATTGGTCGCCCAGACTATTCGTACCAATCAAGGTGTGGTCACAGCCGAACAACTCGCGCCCTACCTTGACGCCCCCTACAATGAGCGTGAAGACTATGTGCTACCGGCACTCGTCAAGTTTGATGGACAGCCCCAAGTTAGCGAGCAAGGGGGTCTAGTTTATCAATTTCCACAACTCCAGGTGACCGCGCAGAATCAGATGCGAACAAACGCACCCGCATCAGGTTATTTAGAAGAACAACCCTGGGAATTTTCTAAGGCTCCCGGTGGTACTTTAGCTTTGGCAGGGGGCTTAGGGATTGCTAATTTGCTCGGAGCCGGGTTTTTATGGTTACAAGTAGAACGCTTAGGACCTTACTTTTTGGAACGGACGGGACTAACTTGGATTGGCTTGGTAGCACCGATTTTGTTGGTTTATGGCGTTTTATTTTTGACAGTTCCAGCAGTGAGATATCTATTTTTGGGTGGACGCAATACCCAAGTTAGCCAGCGTAATGGTTTGCGCCGCGACCAAACTGTCTTTCTGAGCCGTCCGAGTCCTGAGCTGCGCGCCAAACTTGTGTTTGCGCGCCAATTTGCAACACGCCAAATCGTGGATCGTGACAGTACAGTCTACGACAGTGGTAAAACTACCCTAGAGCAAAAAAAAGACCTAGATGCCGAAGACTTCGAGCGTCGTCTCAAGGGTGGTAGCTAGCCTAAATAGCTTCTTAAAGCAGACGGAGATTCGATCTTAGATAGTTTCTCGTAGAGTTCACGCTCTTCGTCAGTCAGACGCGGCGGCACTTCGATATGCACTTTGACCAATAGATCACCGCGTTGGCTACCTTTAATTTGACGTAAACCTTTACCGGTCAGACGCAGCGTGCGCCCTGAGGTGGTGCCTTTAGGAATATTGAGGCGAACCTTGCCCTCTAACGTTGGAACCTCCACCTGAGCACCTAAAACCACTTCTGCCGGGGTTAGGGGTACTTCCAAAAACAAATCATCGCCTTCAATTGAAAAATAAGGATGATTGGCGAGTTGTACACTGAGCAACAAATCACCACTACTGCCACCTTGTGTGCCTTCGCGGCCTTCTCCGGCGACACGAATTTTGGAACCTGCCCGCACGCCTGCCGGAAAGTTAACTTCGATCTGCTTACCATTGACCCGATAGCGTTTACGCGTACCCAAAAATGCTTCTTCAATCGTCAGTTCAGCCGTCATCTCCAGGTTTTGACCTTTGGCTGAGGCAGTAGCTGTGCGCCCACCACGCCGTCCACCTGTCAAAAAGTCAATGAATTCTTCAAAGTTGCCAAAATTAGAAAAATCAAAGTCATTGGCTGAATTGCCACTAGCGGCTGAACCACTAGCAGGCGGTGTATAAGAGCTGTTGCTAGCTGATTGTTGTTGCCACCGTCCATAAAGGTCGTACTGACTACGTTTTTGCGGGTCAGAGAGAATTTCATGGGCTTCATTAACTTCTTTAAATTTCTCTTCTGCTTGTTTATCACCCGGATTAAGATCAGGGTGGAGCTGTCGCGCTAGTTTGCGGTAAGCCGTTTTAATATCCTGTTCTGAGGCGTTTTGCGAAACACCCAAAATACTGTAATAGTCGCGGTAGGCCATCAGAGGAAGATTTTGGTAATTGCTCAATTTTATTGTAAAGGCAAAGAATAGCAAGTGAACTACCAGACCCCGACTACTGAGCAGTACGGTACTGGCTTTGATCTTCATCAGCAGGAGCCGCCACTGACTTGCGCCCTCATGGTCTTACGCTCTTGGCAGTAGCTTTGATTCTTCACATTTTTAGGATATCGCACAGACCACTTCCTGTGCTTAATTTTAAAGTTGGGATATTGCTCGACCCTCAAAAAAGTTGATGGAGGCTCCGGACAAGGTTAAGCTGACCGATTGAAGCAGCTGAGAACAATCTGCCAGTCATATAGAGAACGTAACTTTAAAAGCAGGTAGGCAGTCGTTGTAGCCTTGTCTAAGTAAGCTCTTGTCTATATAGGTCGTGTTGTTTAAGTCAAAGCATAATTCCACCACCAACGGGCGCAGCCAAACACGTGTGCTAGGGCTTACTTTTGCTGGTCTGAAGGGTAGATTCTTGCTCACACGTCTTGCATCCCAATGCTCATGTTACGCATAGAGCGCGGGATTTCCCGGCGGTTAAGTTAAAACACCGTATACAAAAATGGTGCAACCACCCCTGCTGCATTAGCAAAGAGTAAAAAGGCGACCACCAGTACCAACATGCTCACCAAGGGAATCATCCACCATAGTTTGCGTTGCCAGAGCAAGTTAAATAATTCAGCGAGAGTACTACTTTTTTGGGTGACAGTTTTGCGAGCGCGGGTCAGTCTGTCCATAGGGTCGAACAATCCATTTGGTGGCAGCGTCGTCATTGTAGCCCAGTTAGGGAACCCAATAGAAGGCATCGCTAGGTCCTAAAGTTATTGGCTGGTCAGCGACGGTAGGCGTTGTCCAAATCCCTGCTATACGCGGCCCAGATCGGATCACGACTAGCAGTAAACCTTGCTTCACCTTAGTGGTTTTTAAGGTAAAAGTTTTTTCATCAAGTAGAGCTTGGGTAAATGCATGGGCTACGGCAAAGGTCTCAAATTGACTGAGTTGACCGAGCATCGCGGCATTTTTAGCTGTAGGTGGTTCACTAAAGGTGCCATTAGGTACAGTACCAATCCCGATTGGTCTGCGTCCTCCCGTACGACGCAGACTCAATACTAAATTCTTTTGACGCTGCAGTACGGTATTAATAGCTGGGGTATCAGGCAATAAATAGGCGGTGCCCAGGACAACATGCCTCAGAGCAGCCGTCTGCAAATCAATCATCGTTATTTTAAATAACGTTGGCTGCGGTGTAGATACAGTTACTTTAGAAACTGGGTTAGATTTTTGAGGTAGGTTAGAGGGGCGGGGTTGATGGTAAATTAGTTTTGCCTCGGACAAGGTAAGTGTCCCGGCTTGAATTTGTCGCTGTAAATATGATGGAAAGGGCTGGGCTTGAGCAGTGAGCCATAATATTGGCAAAAATCCCAAGCTCCAGCCACGCATTAGATCACCTGTTCGACTTCAGCAACTTCAGGGATCATCTCTTGAAGTTTGCGCTCAATACCTAGCTTGAGCGTGTAAGTCGAACTCGGGCAGGTACCGCAAGCGCCCTGCAAGCGCAGTCTGACAATGGGGCCGTCAATTTCGACCAGCTCGACGTTACCGCCATCTGCCATCAAGTAGGGGCGTAGTTCATCCAAGACCGTTTCTACATTGACGGCATTGAGTTCTAAGGTCGTTTCCATGGCATTCCCTTTGGGCTGTCTTCT
The DNA here is from genome assembly GCA_038226175.1 of Gloeobacterales cyanobacterium. Taxonomy (GTDB): domain Bacteria; phylum Cyanobacteriota; class Cyanobacteriia; order Gloeobacterales; family Anthocerotibacteraceae; genus JBBRQP01. Next base: position 27,479 of record JBBRQP010000007.1, on the reverse strand, counting down.
GTCTTTAAGCTAACAGATTTTTTTGTCAGACTACACTCAAAAAAGATTTCAGCTATCGAGTGGTTGGTCGATGCGTTTACGAATCAAGGTCTGAATCCGTAAAATGCGCAGGGCAATTTCTCCGGCAACACTTAGAGCTTGAATTTTGACAGCCACGGGATCAAAAATACCCTGCTGCGCTAGATCAACAATCGCCCCGGTTTCACAGTCAAGTCCGAGATTAGGATTAGCCTGTTTTTTTTGGGCGGCACTGATCTGGGTGATTTTTTCGAGGGGAGCATAGCCACTATTGCGAATAATATGTTCGAGGGGCTGGGCTAGCGCACGGTAAACACAGGTGAGTCCATAGCGACTGAGGTCTTCGGTTTGGTCGAGTAAGGTTTGGACTGCGGTCTGACAGGAGAGTTCTGCGACACCGCCACCAGTGATGATACCCCCGCCTAAGGCCGCTTGTAAGGCACCTGCTGCATCTTGGGCAATACGTTCCTGTTCGGCGGCAACCTCAGCGCTGATCGCGCCTACCATGATCGTAGCTTGAGCTTCCCCCTGACCATTAGCTAAAGTCAGATGGGCTGTGGCGGGTTGATACATGAGTGTTGCCTGACCGAGATAGGGCAAAATTTCACTCAGGGTATGGCTCAGAAAGCTACTTTTGAGCGGATAGGCGCCGCTCAAGCGACAGATGCGCTCGCGATCGCGGCTGATCACCCGTACCAACACCAGAATATTATGTTCATACAAAAAAGCTTCGGCTACCGGAGCCAAACTTTTCTCGGTTACCACGAGTCTAATCCCGCTCTCTGTGAGGATCTTGAGCCGCTGTAAAAACTGTTGTTGTACATCTAAATAGCGGCTAAACCCTGCATCAGTAGCAAGAGTTTGCGTATCTAGGTTTTCTGGCTCCAAGCCATCGGCGAGCACCAAGATGCGCCCGGTCGCCTGCCAAGGATCTAAAGGAGGATTAAGGGGACGTTTGGCGACGACCACACCGGGGATTAGCTCAGAAACCCCGCCTACTCGGCTGACAACCCATTCACGCAGCTGTATGGCATTGGTACATAGACGTTCGGTACCCACATGTTGCGCCGCTTGCCAAATGAGCATCGCTAGCGTCGCGTCGCCACGCGCTGCAATCAGCGTAGTTTGATAAAGCCGTTGATCCGCGACAGTGACCTGCTCGGCAGTCGCTTGGAGATGGGTAATGGCTCCTGCGATGCCTCGCGCAATACCTTTGAGTAATAGATTGACAGGAACTCCCTGCTCAAGAGCTCGCAAACTCTCGCCTAATAATGCCCCTGTCAAAACCGTAGCGGTCGTTGTGCCATCACCTATTTTTTGTTCTTGAGCTTGGAGCGCAGCAATGGCTAGGCGGGCAGCTGGATGCTGGAAGTCTGACTGACGTAGGATCTCGATACCATCATTAGTCAAAACCATACGTCCGCTTTCATCGACCAATAAGATATCTAAGCCCTTAGGCCCTAAAGTCCCGGCGACCGTATCCACTAAAGTCTGAATCGCGCCAATATTGGTACGCAATACGCGTAAATGTTCACCTTGCTCGGTTGCCATGGCCTAAGCAGTCCAAGTTGATTCCAAGATTGAATTGAGTTGTTGGACATTGATCAATCCCAACTCAAATAAAACCATCGGCAAAGGACCGCGCTCTTGTTTTTGGCGGCGTAGGGCTAAGTCAATGGACTGTGAGGACAAGCCCAATTCCTTATGCACAAAATGTATTACTTTGTTTTCATTCATCGTGACTCCTGAGTTGCTTTATACATACGCTGGTTATGGAACAATTGGACGCATATTCCCGGATAAAAGTTCGGCACGTCACTACTGCGCTATTTACTATAGACGGACTTGGCCTATTTTGGTAGCCAATACCACAGATATTTGCGGCAAGACGCACTAAAGTCTCAGGCTTTGGCGTTAGATGCAGCCTTGTCCCGCGCCAAAAAATTAGTTAGGGTCAACTGATGAGGAAGGGGTGGTAATGAAAAAAACTAAATTTTTAAGTCTTGCCATCGTCTTAAGCTGGCTAACAAGTTTGAGCGCAGGTGCCGAAACCGAAGCGGATCATGTTTTGGTCTTGGTTAATCGCACTAGCCCCATTTCGCAACGGCTAGCTGCCTATTACCAAAAAAAACGGGCTATTGCAGCTAACCACCTATTTATGGTCAACCTACCCGATAGCAATGTTAGCCCAACCCAAGAAACCATCACCTACGCGGTCTACCAAAAGTACCTGCAACAACCGCTCATTAGTTATTTAAAAGCCCACAAACTCACCGATAGTATCCGCTATCTAGTGTTGACTAAGGGTGTCCCGCTGCGGGTGATCGATGTGCCGTATGCGATACCAACTCTCAAAAAGCTGTATCGCCAAAGTCAATCGGTGGATTCAACCCTTGCCGCCTTGGGCTATCAGACCCAACCCTATGCCTTGCGGGCGGGCAAAGAACTCCTCGGGATGATGCGACCTAATCTATACTGGCGGCAAGATTTTTTATTTGAGCATCGTCTGACAGGTGGGTATTTGGTCACACGCCTTGATGGCTATACCGAAAGCGATGCGCGCGCTTTGGTTGACCGTGCTTTGGTGGCGCGATCGCGTCTAGAGGGCTTGGTTTTGCTAGATCCAGCCCGGCAAGATAGTGGTAGTGGTAAGCCGCAGCCCGTGGATATTTTTGATCCTCTGAGCTGTAACTTATTAGTCTTTCCAAACTGTCAGGTGGTTTTGCGTAATTACGAAAATGGTGACTTCAATGATGACTTGCGCCTAACCTATCGCACACTCCCCCAAAACTTTGCCCAAGTACAAACACTCTTGGCACCACCAGCTAATTTTCTGACCGGTCAAAATATTATGGGCTACGCTTCTTGGGGTAGCAATGACGAAAACTTTACCCTCGAAAATTACCAAGACCTTAGGTTTCGGCCTGGGGCGATTGCTGAAACTGCCGTCTCGACGAGTGCACGCACATTTTTACCGACTCAGGGGGGACAATCGCTGATTGCTGATTTGGTCAAAGGCGATCAAGGTGTAACGGGCATCAGGGGCTATAGTGATGAACCTTATCTGATCACGGTCGGTTCCCCTTCGGTATTACTACTGAGTTATTTTGGCGGGGCTAATCTCGCCACGGCTTATTATCAGTCGATTCGGTTTGTGGGTTGGCGCGACATCGTATTGGGCGACCCACTAGCCTTAGCTGTCAATCGCTAAACCAAACGCTATTTTTTAGCCGCTGTGCGCTCGACTAAGACCAAGTCTGTAGCCTTGAAGGTGACCAACTTGATCCAGATACTCTTGGTAAAGATCACGCCAACGGTGCCATCGATCATGCGCTGTACCTGACCCTCAAACCCATAATAGATATCATCAGGGTTGGTTACTTTGACAGACATGCCCGGTCGAAAGTTGCTCATGGGATCACATTAAGGCTTTTATCTTTAAATTAGCATGAATTTTTAAGTATTGAAGGTTAATTCCTTAATCATATCTTCACCCAAGCTCGTTATGGTAAGGCCGATGTGTGCGGATCGTTCATGCTTCAGGCAATTGGTACAGCTTGGTTATTGCTAGTGCTGGGTGATTTTTTCTTAACCTTTTCGTATTATGTCCCGAGCTATATCCATAGCAAATTCCACATCTTGATTGATCACTCTCCTCATCGCAACTATGTTCACTATGCTGTTTTGAGTAAAAACCCTCGGGTTTTGTGGGATGGTTTTTTGGGCGTATTACCTTATCTGGCTATGGCGTGCCTATTATGGTCAGTATCTTGGGTTGGTGGCACGCTACGATTGGCTCTAGGTCAAGGACACGTCTGGCATGTATGTGCTTTAGATTGGCACACCCTCCTTACTATCACTTGGCTATGTCGTGTGTATCACTACACCTGAAGCTCACTGGCAACATCACCAAAATGCCCAACTAGGGTTTGGCGATATTTTTACCTTTTTTAATCGTCCTGCCCAACTTTGTTTGCAATTGCTCAAACACTGTAAAATATCGCCAGAGTAAGTATTTTCACCGAAAAGTGGAGTAAAACTTTGTGGCAGTGTCTTGTGGAATATACGGTTAGTTTGAGTACACTACGTAGGATAAACAATTGTGTAAAATCCAATCAGCTCCGGTTCCATGGGAGATTTTGTGGAACTCCCTGCTGTTGGTGTCGGTCTTGCCCTGACGATGCTCCGGCTTGCAGACTATAAAAAATCTCACATACTTCGTTCGGGCATAATGCTAGTCGGTGAGAACAAGATGTAAGGTTCCCGCTATTATGGAGACGTGTTTTGGAAAATCCATCATGTCGGTAAAAAAACAATACCGCAGCTTTCAAGAAATGCTCGACAGCACCGAATTACCGATTTTGGTGGATTTTTATGCCCCTTGGTGCGGTCCTTGTCAGATGATGTCACCGATTATCCAAAATGTGGGCGCTCAATACAAAGACCAAGCCCTAGTGGTCAAAATCAATACCGACAAAAATCCACAAGTTGCCGAACAATTCCAGATTCGAGAATTACCAACCCTAATGATTTTTAAGGGTGGTCAGCCTGTGGCCCGTCTCGTCGGTGTACATCCAGCTCCCGAGTTAGTATCGCTGCTTGGACAATGGGTATAGCACGATGACCAAAACCTTAACAGTGGCGCAATTAGCCGAGCTTTTGGGTGGAGAAGTGCTCATCGATAGTGCGGTACTGATCACGGGTATTAGTGAACCAGAAAACGCCCTGGCCAGTCATTGTACGTTTTTGTTAGAGCAACGGCCTTTGGCGCGGACTGAAGCTGCAGTACTCATCACACCCGCTGGTATCATGCTGGATTTTATCCCGCAGGCGCACATTACCGTTGCTAATAGCCGTCTTGCCTTTGCCAAAACCCTTGCGTATTTTTATCCCGAACCTATTACAGCCCCCAAAGTTGGCATTCATCCTCAGGCTAGTGTGGATCCTACGGCGCAAATTGACCCCTCAGCCTCAGTAGCAGCCCATGTCTATGTGGGTGCAGGCGCTATCGTTGGAGCTGGGAGTAAGCTATTTGCGGGGGTCTATCTAGGATCTGGTGTGACTGTAGGTGCCGACTGCTTGCTCTATCCCAATGCTGTGGTGCTTGATCACTGTGTCTTAGGCAATCGGGTTATTCTCAATCCCGGTGCTGTCATTGGTGGCGATGGCTTTGGCTTTGTCACTACGCGCCAAGGTCATCTCAAAATCCCGCAAACAGGTAAAGTGATCCTCGAAGATGACGTGGAAATTGGGGCGAATACGACTATTGACCGCGCTACTCTTCGGGAAACCAAAATCGGACGCGGCACCAAAATCGATAACCTAGTCATGATTGGTCACAACGCCCAAGTCGGTGATGACTGCATGATTATTTCGCAGTCGGGCATTGCTGGCTCAACAAAATTAGGAGACCGTTGTATTGTCGCTGCCCAAGCGGGGATTGCGAGCTTAGGTCATGTGGAGATTGGCAGTGATTCGGTGGTTTACGGAAGGGCTGGGGTACACAAATCTTTTGCGGCTGGCTCACAAATTGCTGGCTTCCCGGCACAGGAACACAAAAAAGAACGCCGCCAACAGGTCTCGCTGACCCGTGTTCCCGAGCTGATCAGTGAAATGCGTCAGCTCAAGCGCCGACTTGAGGAACTTGAGACGGCACTTCAAAACCCACCAGTTGACTAGCTCTTACAATAGAAAGACTGGACAGAGAAAACTGATGCGCATCGCACAAACTATTACGCAATTGATTGGACATACGCCGTTAGTGCAACTTAATCGCATCCCCCAAGCCGAAGGTTGCCTGGCGCGGATTGTAATGAAACTGGAAAGTTTTAATCCCTCCTCTTCGGTCAAAGACCGCATCGCCCTCTCCATGATCGAAGATGCTGAACAACAGGGCAAAATTATTCCGGGTCAGACAATTTTGGTCGAACCAACCTCAGGTAATACAGGCATTGGTTTGGCGATGGTAGCAGCTGCTAAGGGCTATCACTTGATTTTGACAATGCCCGAGACGATGAGCATCGAACGCCGTGCCTTACTGCGCGCTTATGGAGCCGAACTCGAATTAACCCCAGGCACCCAAGGCATGCGTGGTGCCATCGAACGCGCCGAACAGATCACTCAAGCCACACCTAACGCTTATCTGCTCCAACAATTTGCCAATCCGGCTAACCCCAAAATTCACCGTGAAACCACCGCTATCGAACTGTGGGATGACACTGATGGTCAGATTGATATTCTGATCGCTGGGGTCGGCACCGGGGGTACGATTACTGGCGTCAGTGAAGTCCTCAAAGCCCGTAAGCCTGGGTTTAAAGCTATTGCACTTGAGCCTGAAGCGAGTGCTGTACTCTCAGGTCACAAGCCCGGGCCTCACAAAATTCAGGGGATCGGAGCGGGATTTGTGCCTAAAGTGCTACGCCTTGACCTGATTGATGAAATTATGCAAGTTCCCGATGACTTGGCGATGGCCTATGGTCGCCGTCTAGCTAAAGAAGAAGGTTTGCTCTCGGGTATCTCGAGTGGTGCCGCGTGCTGGGCTGCCATTCAGGTCGGTAAACGTCCAGAAAGCGCAGGTAAGCTAATTGTGTTTATTCAACCGAGTAATGGCGAACGCTATTTGAGTTCGGCGATGTTTCAGGGCTTGGTCAATGAGTCAGAACCAAGCCCTGCACCGCGCAAAAGCATTTACAGTCTGCCCGTCGGTGAAGGGGTGGGCGGTTAGCCGAAGTCGTTTTTGATGGCCCAGCGCGTTACTTCGGTGCGGTTGGTGAAGCTCGTCTTTTGTAAGATGCTGCTGACATGGCTCTCAACAGTACGCTGACTCACCTGCATTTCTTTGGCAATCAATTTGTTGGCTAAGCCCTGAGCCACAAAGCTCAAAACCCTTTGCTCAGTGGGGGTTAGTTCCTCTAAACTGCACGAGGCAATCAAGGTTGGTGCTTGGCGATTGATAGTGGTTGAAGACTGCTTATTACTACGGATCAGTGAGTGAATCTGAGCTACCAATTCGTCTGGCTCAAAGGGCTTAACCATATAACGATCTGCACCCTCTTGTAATCCTTTGATGCGGTCTGTTAGCTCGCCTTTTGCTGATAAAAAGATCACAGGTAACCAACAATGCTGAAACTGTTGGCGTAGGGCTTGGACGACCTCATAGCCATCCATCTTGGGCATCATGATATCGCACACGACCAAGTCAGGATTTTGTTGACGGGCCAAGTCCAGACCTTGCTTACCGTCATAGGCACAGCTCACATCAAAGCCTAGGCGTTCCAAATATTCGCCCATCAACATGACAAAATTGACGTCATCATCAATTAACAGCAGTCGGGATTTGCTATCCATTTTGAGTGCTTGCATTTCTTTAACTAACCCCCCTAGTGTGCAGCTAAAAACTTTTTGACGATGGTTTTAGTTATTACTAGACCATACCCAAGTTTAATAACACTGTATTCTAAAAAAGTCCAGTCTATTTGGTTACATTTGCAATAATTTAATTTCACTTTAATGTCTTAGAAATCTTTTAAAGTATCCGTGAAAATACGGGGAAGGATCAATTTATTGCTATTAACATTGTCCTGCTAACTGCCTTTAGCTACAAAATATTTACATAATTTTGAGATGTTAGCGGATAATCCTGAGGCTTTTTTGACCAAATTTAGAGATTCAATGAAAGTAGTGAAGATCCGTCACCAAGGAAGTCCATGGACGTTGTGTATTTAGGGATTGTAATAGGCTTTTTTGCCTTGTCTTGGGGTTTGGTTGTCTTGTGTGAACGTTTATAAAAGGAGGCCATGATGACGGGTTTGTATGTGGTAGGCAGTTTGGTTGCAGCGGGTTTACTGGTTTATTTGGTCTTTTCCTTATTACGCCCGGAGTTGTTCTGATGAATTATGTGCAATTAGCAGTTTATTTGGGCGTGTTACTACTTTTGGTTAAGCCGTTGGGTGGGTACATGGCCCGCGTCTATGAAGGAGAATCGGTGGGCATAAATCGCCTCCTTGCCCCAGTGGAGCGTCTGATTTATCGTGTCTGTGGGGTTGACGAGCAGGAGGAGATGGATTGGAAAACCTATGCTTTGGCGTTATTACTTTTTAATGCCGCGGGGATTTTCGTGGTTTACCTAATCCAAAGAGTGCAAGGTGGATTACCCCTCAATCCCCAAGCACTAGGGGCGGTATCACCAGATTCAGCCTTTAATACCGCCGTTAGCTTTGCGACTAATACTAATTGGCAGGGCTATGGCGGTGAGACAACGATGAGTTATTTGACGCAGATGACTGTACTGAGTGTCCAAAACTTTGTCTCCGCAGCAGCAGGCATGGCGACTTTAGTAGCGTTAGTTCGTGGTTTGGTTGGGCGTTCTGTGGCGACAATTGGTAATTTTTGGGTAGATATGGTACGCAGTGTCCTATATATTTTGTTACCCCTCTCAACCGCACTCGCAATCCTATTAGTTTCTCAGGGTGTAGTACAAACTTTTAGTAGTTATCAAACTGTACCTTTGTTGCAGCCAACTACCTACCAACAAGTCAAAAACGATCCTAATGGCAGCCCGCTCAAAGATACTAAGGGCAATCCTGTGATGGAAACCATAACGGTTAAAGAACAAGTTTTGGCTGTAGGGCCTGCCGCCTCACAGGTCGCAATTAAGCAGTTAGGGACTAACGGCGGTGGATTCTTTAATGTCAACTCAGCGCATCCCTACGAAAACCCCACTCCCTTATCTAATTTTGTCGAAATGCTCTCGATTTTATTGATTCCTGCCGCCCTTTGCTATACCTTTGGCAAGATGGTCAAAGATACCCGTCAAGGCTGGGTTTTATTGACAGCTATGACCGTTATCTTTGTGCCATTACTGTTAGTTTGTTTGACTGCCGAGCAAGCAGGAAATCCGGCATTCAATAGTTTTGGCATCGATCAACTAACCCATAACCTCCAAGCTGGCGGCAATATGGAAGGCAAGGAAACCCGTTTTGGGATTATCAGTTCTGTGATCTGGGCTGCTGCAACTTCAGCAACTTCTAATGGTTCTGTAAATGCAATGCATGATTCATTTACACCCCTAGGTGGCTTGGTTCCGATGTGGCTAATTCAGTTGGGTGAAGTGATCTATGGTGGGGTTGGTTCCGGTCTTTATGGTATGCTCATCTTCGCCATTATCGCAGTATTTGTAGCCGGACTAATGGTGGGCCGTACTCCAGAGTATTTGGGTAAAAAAATCGAGGCTTATGAGATGAAAATGGCTTCTTTGGTCATCTTAATTCCACCTTTAGTGGTCTTAGGAGGTACGGCTCTAGCGGTGGTTACGGAGTCGGGCAAAGCAACTATTTTTAATCCTGGAGCCCATGGTTTTAGTGAAGTGCTCTATGCTTTCTCCTCAATGGGCAATAATAATGGCAGTGCCTTTGCTGGGTTGGGGGCGAACAATCCGTTTTATAACTTGACTGGCGGCTTGGCCATATTATTTGCCCGCTATTGGTTAGCAATCCCAACTTTGGCAATTGCTGGATCACTCGCCCGCAAAAAGTTAGTTCCTGCTGGTACCGGGACTCTCGCAACCCACACGCCCTTGTTTGTGGTGATGCTGGTCGGGGTCGTGCTAATTGTTGGGGCATTGACCTTTATCCCAGCCCTAGCTCTCGGTCCCATTGTCGAGCATTTACAGATGGTGCCATGACAAGAGGTGCGTTGTGACTTCGGGCATCTTTAATAATGCCCGAAGTCACAATCTATTCCAATTCTAGCGGTAAGCCAGCAGGTGCTTTTTTGGGGAAATAGCTACCAAATTGTAAATCGTAGACTTCATCTTCATCTTGTAACTCAAGATGCAGATCAGACCGCGCGTAGCCGACACATAACAATGCGTAACCCTGTTGTTGCAACTCTGGCGTAATGCCAAAAGCATGGGGCTGATAGATTTCGCCAGTGATGATGCGCACTGCACAGGTAGTACACACCCCTTGCGCACACGAGAAGGGTAAATTTGCGCCTTGCTGCTGAGCTTGAGCCAAGAGATAACGATCATCTTGTACCGTCAGTGACCAATGATTACCGGTTTTGGGGTCATGAACTTCAATGTGATGTGCTGCTGCCATAGGCCTATTTTACCGCCAAGGTCTTGAATAAAAAGGCATAAATATCGCTTTGCTCTTCGATTACTTTGGCGGTAGGTTTGCCGCTCCCGTGACCCGCCTTAGTCTCGATGCGTATCAGCACCGGATGGACAGCCTCAGCTTTGGCTTGGAGCATTGCGGTAAATTTTTTGGCGTGGGCGGGTACGACCCGGTCATCAGTATCTGCCGTAGTCACCAAAATAGCTGGGTAAGTAACCCCGGCTTTGACATTGTGCACAGGAGAATAGTCATACATAAATTTGAAGTCTGCCGCATTAGCTTGGGCGTTGCCATATTCGGGAATCCAATAACGCCCGACTGTGAAGCGATGGTAACGTAACATATCTGTGACCGGAACTTGGCAGACGACCGCTCCAAATAACTCAGGATGCTGAAGCATGGTTGCCGCCACAAGCAGACCCCCATTGCTGCCCCCATTGATAGCGAGTTGGGGAGCAGACGTGTACTGATGTGTGATCAACCAAGTAGCAGCTGCCGCAAAATCATCAAAAACATTTTGTTTGTTGCCCAACATGCCCGCTTGATGCCAAGCCTCACCATATTCACCGCCGCCCCGTAAATTAGCAATCGCATAGATGCCGCCGTTTTCGAGCCAGACCAAACGTGATGGTGAAAAAGAAGGCGTGAGGCTGATATTAAAGCCGCCGTAGCCATAGAGTAAGGTCGGATTTTGACCATTTAGCTTTAGCCCTTTTTTGTGAGTTATAAACATCGGAATTTTAGTCCCATCTTTTGAGGGATAAAAAATTTGCTTGGTTTCATAACCAGAATGGTCAAACTTATTTTCAGAAGGACGAAGAGCAATCAGTTGATCCGTGGTGAAGTCATAACGAAAAATTGTGGTGGGATACAAAAAAGAAGTAAATCCTAAGAACATCTCTTGCTCTGTTCGCTTACCAGAAATTCCTGTAACCGAACCAATTGTTGGCAATTGAATTTCACGGATAAATTTGCCATTAAGGTCATAGAGTTTTACTAATTCATGGGCATCATGCATGTACGTGACAGCCAAGTAGTTATTTACGGTAAGTACCGAAGAAATTGTATCTTCTGTTTGCGCAATGATTTCACGCCAATTGTGTACTTCAGGATGAGCTAAATCAATAGCGATAACCCGATTACGGGGTGCCTTAAAATCAGTCTGAAAATATAATATTGAGCCAATATTGTCAATCAAATCATATCTAGCATCGGCTTGATTGAGTAGACGAATAAAAGGCTGCTCACTCGTAATTTCACGATAATAAAATCGGTTTTTGGGATTGGTGCCTTCCCAGACATTAAGGGTGATATAGCGACCATCTTCGGTAATAGTTGGCGAAAAAGCTAGTCCTTTAGCTTCGGGTTGTTCGTGGATTAGCTTATCTTGCGCTTGGGTAGTATCAAGCTGATGCCAATAGACCTTATTGTAGTTACTTTCATCTTCTTTAGAGACACTTCCTGGTTCGGGGAAGCGGCTGTAATAAAAACCAGAATTATCGTGCTTCCAAGCAATATCACTGAATTTTGACCATTGTATTGTTTCGGGATAGTCTTGGCTGGTCGCTAGATCACGAATTTTGATATCTTGCCAGTCGCTACCACTTTTAGATAATCCATAAGCTAATAATTTGCCATTGCGACTAATGGCTTGATTGGTTAAGGCAACGGTACCGTCAATACTGAGTTGATTGGGGTCAAGAGCTACGACAGGCTTGCTTGCCAAATCCTGCTGGGTATATAAAACAGCTTGGTTTTGTAACCCGTCATTTTTACTAAAGAAGTAGGCATGACCTTCTTTAGAAGGTACGGAATAACGCGGATAATCCCATAATTCCTTGAGGCGGGCTTGGATATGTTTGCGCTGCGGAATTTTACCTAAAAATTCTTGGGTCAAAATATTTTGGGCTGTGCCCCAGGCTTGGGTTTCTTCACTAGCAGGGTCTTCTAGCCAACGATAGGGGTCAGCAACTGGCGTACCATGATAATCTTCAATAACGTTGTCTTGGAGTGCGACAGGATAATTTTTAGCGGTTACCGAAAAAGGAAATGTAGTCATTAAGGCACCTAGTAGAAGCGTATGACGGCGATTAAGCCTGAAGAAGGTGGACACGATCTGCAACCTTGAGTGAGAACAATTTGGGTTACCCTAGCCAATTGTAATCTTGACTGTCTATTTTTGACTTACGGCGATGCTCAAAAGTTCATGATTAAGTGATAAGTAGGCACATTAAGTCATTGGTGTCATCAAAGTAGGCTCCTCACAAGATTACAACAGCTAGGTCACTTGGGAATCTTGAGCTGATTCAAGGGTCAAAAAAACCAGCCGCATCCATTGACTAAGGATAGAAGACTCCTCTTGGGTACGTGCAGGCTCAGGCGTCTGTAATACTAATTCGAGTTTTAGCGCATCTAAGGTATAGCCTTTTTGGTGTGCTTCAATCACACCTAAGACTAAATCCAATAAATTACCAGAATCAGGAGGCGGCTCCAAGCCATCTAAGCGCGTCAAGGTTACGTAGATTAACTTCAGCCAAGTGGTGCGAATATCTAATTCTTGGGGGTCAAGACGCAAAAAATCGTCTAGGAGCGGGTCTCCGGTCACTTTCTGGTTAGCCACAAGTTCCAAATTAAGGGCTTCGAGGGTATAACCACTACGATAGGCTCTGATCCCAGCTTGAATAAAGGTTTTGAGAGCATTGATATAGCCTTCGCCCACACCACGCGAGTAAAGCAGTAACCAGGATTTACGAAAGGCTAATTCCAAATCATCGGTGAGCGCCATGCTGATGTCCTATGCATAACTCATCCTAGGCGATATTGCTTACAGAAGGCTCACCTTGTGGACACTAAGGGATAGCTTGCAGTAAGCGCAGGCTCTCTCTACAGTAGAGAAGCTCTCAAGGTAAGTTTTTGATGCAGCGACGGCAACTTTTGATGGGTGGATTACTGCTAGGAGGGTGTGCAGCCAATGTCGATCCCAAGCGCCCACTAGAATTTTGGACGATGCAGCTTAAGCCTGAACACACGGTTTTATTAGAGGGGATATTGGCTAAGTTTCCCTTACCTGTGAAATGGGTCGATGTGCCCTGGGCAGATATGGAACGCAAAATCCTCGCTGCTGTAGCTGCTGGTACTGCGCCCGATGTGGTTAATCTCAATCCTCAGTTTGCTGTCAAATTAGCCCAACGTCATACGCTGTTGGATTTTGGTCGTCAGGTCAGCCCGCAGGAGCAAGCCGTTTATTTCCCTAATCTCTGGCAATCCAATCGGCTGAATGGGGTGATTTTTGGAGTACCTTGGTATATCTCAACCCAGATTACGATTTATAACCGAGCCTTATTCCAAAAAGCTGGCTTAGACCCTAATCAGCCGCCGCGTAATTATCAAGAGTTGCGTCAGGTAGCTCAGGTGATTCACCGTCAAACGGGTAAGTATGCTTTTTTACCCACCTTTGATACGGCACAAATCTTAGAGGCTTGGGTTAAAACGGGTGTGCAACTAATTGACACTAACCATCAAGCTAAATTTAATAGTCCTGCTGGTTTGGCTGCCGCCAACTATTGGGTAAATTTGTATCGAGACCAGCTGATTCCCCGCGAGACCCTCACCGAAGGCCATCGCAAGGCCGTTGAACTATATCAGGCCGAAGAAACTGCACTGCTACTCAGTGGCCCGCAGTTTCTCGAATCCATCGCCAAAAATGCCCCCCAGCTCGCTCAAGTCACCGGGGTCAGTCCGCAACTCACCGGGAGTCTTGCCAAAACCAATGCCAGTGCCATGAATATTGTGGTTCCCAAAAACACCCTCCATGCCCGAGAAGCCGTGCGTCTGGCTTTATTTATAACCAATGATCGTAATCAATTAGCTCTAGCTAAAGCTGCTAATTTGCTCCCTTCTACTCGTCAAGCAGCGCAAGACCGATTTTTTACCGCTGTGGCTCCTGATATTGCTACAACAGGAAGACTGGTCAGCGCGCAACAATTGGCGACAGCGGAAGTTTTGATCCCGCCCTTTGATAATCTGGATTTGCTTCAAAAGTTTATTTATGAAGAACTTCAACTCGCCATGCTGGGCAAAAAAACTGCTGCCCAAGCCGTACAATCTGCTGCCGACAAATGGAATTTGATCGTATGAAACCTCTGACATTCAAGGCCTATGCCTTTTTACTGCCCGCTTTAATTTTGTTGAGTCTCTCAACTTTTTTACCCATATTACAGGCTTTTTTCCTGAGTTTTACACGCTACGACATGTTGAGTAATCCTGAGTGGATTGGTGGCGTTAATTATCAGCGTTTGCTTTTGGATAGTCTCTTTTGGAAGGTTTTGGGCAATACATTAATTTATCTGGTGGGTGTCGTGCCAGCGCTAATTATTTTACCATTAGGATTAGCAATCTTGTTAAATCGTCCGCTGCCTTTTTTGTCAGCCTATCGCGTACTCTACTATGTTCCAGTCATCATTCCGATGGTGATTGCGGGGATTACTTGGAAATGGGTTTATGGGGAAAACGGTTTACTCAATGGGGTCTTGAGAAATTCCCATGTCGTAGAGGCTGCTATTCCTTGGTTGACCAGTGAAGGCGCGATGTTTGCGGTAATGCTCGTCACAATCTGGAAAGGCTTGGGTTATTACATGGTAATTTATCTAGCTGGGCTCCAGAGTATTCCGGCTCAACTCTATGAAGCAGCGGCGCTCGATGGCGCAGATGGTTGGCGCAAACACTGGCATATCACGGTGCCTTTGATGCGGCCTTATGTGTTATTGGTCGCCGTATTGTCCTCGATTTCGGCGATGAAAGTATTTGAGGAAATCTATGTTATGACCCGTGGCGGTCCGGCGGATAGCTCCAAAACTATTGTTTATTATCTCTACGAAAAAGCTTTTACAAGTCTGGAGTTGGGTTATGCTTGCGCGGTCGGGGTCGTGCTATTTATGCTACTGCTGCTCTTTTCTCTGCTCAATGCCCGCCTTACTAGAGGCTCACAAGCAAGTTCGTTGGTTGTCCGGTAATTCGGTACCAAGCTAAGCGATTCAGGGGTAGGTATGGCGTTACACTTACTACATGGAAAGACGTAGTTTTCATCAACCCTTGCTTGTTCAGCTTTTGCGCGAAGGACTCGTGGAGTCGGTACATCAAGTTCATGTGGTAATCAGTGATCATCGTGGTCGCATGTTATGTGCAGCGGGGGAACCAGATTTACCCGTTTTTTGTCGTTCGGCGCTCAAGCCCTTTCAGGCATTAGCCGCGCTGCGTTCGGGAGTGCAGATTACTGAGGCCGATCTAGCCTTGGTGTGTAGTTCCCATAGCGGTAGTATTCAGCATTGTCGACAGGTATTTAATTTACTTTGGCAAGCAGATTTAGACGTCTCTCAGCTCAATTGTCCGATTCCCAAGGGAGCCAAAAGCCCTTTGGCTCACAACTGCTCAGGCAAACATGCGGGGATGTTATTGGCCTGTCGCACACGGGGTTGGCCGTTGCAGGATTACACAGCCCTGCGTCACCCTCTACAACAATTTACCGGACAGATGATCGCGGAGTTATTGGGTTTACCTGTCGCTGAACTATTGACAGCACGCGATGACTGCACGGCACCTACCTATCAAATGACCTTAACTCAATTAGCAACTTTATATGCCAAACTCTCAGCAGGCGTATTTGCTGAAATGGAAGCAATTGCGCGCGCGATGAATACCTATCCTGAACGGGTTGCTGGGGAAGACCGCTTTGATACCGTACTGATGCAAGCGACTTCGGGTTTGGTCAGCAAAGGCGGTGCCGAAGGCATTCAGTGCATCGCCCACCTCGGCGAAGGTATGGGTATGGCAGTCAAAGTTATAGATGGTGCAGAACGAGCCAAGTACCCTGTTGTCTTACATCTATTACGCCAACTCGGCTGGCTCGAGGCCAATCAAGCCCAAATTCTACTCGACCGCTTTGCGGCTATCGATCAGGTGAAGCGTCTTGAGGTGGTGGGTGAATTGGAGTTGCTCTAAAAACATGGTCTCAAAAAAATAGGGTTAGTCTGAGTGTGTTGATACGCTAAGTTTGACCCTGCTCGCTATAATAAGTGACAGCACTTAGGAGTTATTGCCGTGAGTACCTTGATTTCACTGTTTCTGCTGTTTTTGATTTTGTCCTCGGGTCCTTTGGTGATTGTGTTTTGGAAATGGAAGAATACCCGGACTCTGTAATGCTTCACCAAAATTAGCTAGATTAGAACTATCGCATTTACATAGGCTCGAAGCATGACGACTGACTGGAAACAACGACTCACTTGGCTCGCGGTAACAGGTTTTGTGGCAGGGGGTTCCTTTGTCGCAGGTTCTTCCGTTAGTAAAGTTGTTCAAGGTCAACCTGCTCCCGCAGCACCAGAACAAAGCTATCAAACCACTAGTACGACCAGCGCTAATGAGGCCGGATTAGGGCGCATGGCGGCTGGTTTAAGCCCAAACTTTATTGCTGATGCTGCCGAAAAAGCAGCGCCAGCTGTCGTCAGCATCAATATCGAGAAATCAGCACCTAAAGGCCGTGAGGAAAGCGAATTACCGCCATTTTTCCGGGACTTCTTTGGTGACCGCGCACCCTCTGGCCCGCGTCGCCCTGAGCGCGGACAAGGTTCTGGTTTTATCATTGATAGCTCAGGCATTATCGTCACCAACGAACATGTTGTAGACGGTGCAGACAAAGTAACCGTCGTTCTCAAAGATGGCACCAACCTCAAAGGTAAAGTGCTCGGGGTGGATACTTTAACTGATGTAGCCGTTGTCAAAGTTACGGCTGGACAACTTTTGCCGACTGTGGCTCTCGGTGACTCGGGCAAATTACGCCCCGGTGAATGGGTAATCGCTTTAGGTAATCCTTTAGGTTTTAGCAACACGGTGACCGCTGGGATCATCAGTGCGCTCAATCGCACTAGTAATCAAATCCAACTGGGTGATAAACGCGTCGATTATATCCAAACTGATGCTGCCATCAACCCCGGTAACTCAGGTGGTCCTTTGATCAACATCTACGGCGAAGTAATTGGTATTAACACAGCCATTATCAGTGGGGCTGAAGGCATTGGCTTCGCCGTACCGATCAACAAAGCCCGCGAGATTGCCGAAAAACTACTTAAGGATGGCAAAATCATCCGTCCTTATGTAGGCGTAAGCATGGTGGGTCTGAGTGCTGATCTCGTACAGCAGATCAAAGAAAACCCCAATGCTGGCTTACCGGTTCCTCCTGTTGATAAGGGAGTTTTGGTACAGCGTGTAGTTCCCAAATCTCCAGCGGCGGTCGGGGGCTTACGAGCAGGGGATGTGATTACGGCCGTGGATGGTAAAGCTATGACCGATGCGCGCCAAGTCCAAGATGCTGTAGGCACCCACAAAGTTGGCGAATCTGTCGAGTTCACGGTGATTCGTAATACGGATACCAAAAAGCTCAAGATCAGAACCGTCGAGTTTAAAGCTGAGCCTGATAACGGTTAAAACGACAAAAAAAGTTCTCAAAAAGCCGCAGTTAATCCATAAATTTGCGGCTTTTTAAGCCTACTCTGATCTAGCGAGACTGTTAGAGTAAAAGAACTCTTGACATCTTACTGTTTTGAAATTGACCCGTGAACAAGTCCTCTTAACTCTTGGCTTTACAGCATTGCTGTTGCTACTCGTGGCCCAAGGCTGGAGTTGGATCGCGCAGATACCCGTGGTTCCTGGCTGGCAAGGTGATGGGTTAGCCATCGTAGTGGGCATCGCTGTTGGTGGCGGGTTGAGCGCTTTGAGTGGGTTGGCTTACTATCTTTGGCCACAATTTCAGACCGTAACGGATGAATATTTAGCGTTGGTGATGTCTCCTCTCAGACCTTGGGATATGCTTTGGCTAGGCTTATTACCGGGGCTGAGTGAAGAAATTTTGTTTCGTGGCGTTGTATTGACGAGTTGGGGATTGCTAACCAGTAGTTTGCTTTTTGGGGTTTTGCATCTTCTTGACTGGCGCTATTGGCCCTATGGTTTGTGGGCGATGGGGGTCGGACTTATCTTGGGTTTTGCTATGCTAAGCAGTGGCAATTTATTGATTCCCGTGATTGCGCATATTACCAATAATTGGCTCGCAGGATGGTTTTGGTCACGTAGGGTACGCGGATGATTTTTGCAGTAGCCGGAACTTTGACCCAGATTACGGCTGATGGGGTGGTGCTCGAGACGGCGAGTGGGCTGAGCTATCTAGTTGCTGTGCATCGGCGGTTAGCTTTACCAGCACTCGGTCAGGTGGTAAAACTCTGGACAGTCCACCTGATTCGTGAAGAGCAAGTCTTACTATATGGATTTTTGGATCTGAGCGAACGAGAAGTTTTTGGGCAATTGCTTGCAGTCAGTGGGGTTGGTCCACGGTTGGCATTGGCCTTACTTGAAACCCTTGGTGCCTCGGAATTAGTGACAGCTATTCTCAAAGAAAATAGTCGCGCCTTAGCTCTAACGCCCGGTGTCGGCGTCAAAACAGCCCAACGCATTGTTTTGGAGTTGCGCAGTCGCCTAGAAAAATGGCAGGAGCGCACCGGCGGCGTAGTTTTGAGCGGGACTAATCCTGTGCGTGAAGAAGTACAACTTGCGCTGCTGGCCTTGGGCTATTCGCCCCAAGAAGTAGCGCACGCCCTGAGTCATGTCAATCTAGAAACCAATGCTCCCACTGAAGATTGGCTGAGAGCTTGTATTGGTTATTTGACAGGGTAAAATTTTTGTGTTGTTATCAAAAAAGGCGCACCAATAGCGGTTAAGATGCGTGAGAAGTAACCTTGACACCAACGAATTACGGTAATATAAAAACTTATCGATCTCGGTTTATCCACAACCGAACGGAGCATGATACTGATGAAAAAAGCTTTAATCACAGGCATTACAGGACAAGATGGCTCGTATTTGACCGAATTCCTCCTAGCTAAAGGCTATGAAGTCCATGGTATAACCCGCCGTTCGAGCACCTTTAATACCGATCGTGTTGATCATTTATATGTAGACCCCCATAATCCAGAAGCCCGCATGTTTTTGCACTATGGTGATCTCAGTGATGGTACGGGTTTACGATCGATTTTGGAGCGGGTGCAGCCCGATGAAGTTTATAACCTAGCCGCTCAGTCTCATGTTGCCGTATCTTTTCAGCAACCAGAATACACCGTCGATGTGGATGCTTTAGGCGTGTTGCGCTTACTCGAAGCGATTCGGGATTACTGTAAACGCACCGGCAATGATTTGCGCTTTTATCAAGCTGGAACTTCAGAAATGTTTGGGGCTGCCCCGCCGCCCCAGTCCGAGAGTACGCCATTTTATCCCCGTTCCCCTTATGCTGCCGCTAAAGTGTATGGCTATTGGCAGACGGTCAATTACCGCGAAGCCTACGGCATGTTTGCCACTAATGGTATTCTCTTTAACCATGAATCGGAGCGGCGCGGTGAAACCTTTGTCACCCGCAAAATTACCCGTGCTGCGACACGCATCAAAATGGGCTTACAAAAGTTTCTGTATCTGGGCAATCTCGAAGCCAAGCGCGACTGGGGTCATGCCCAAGATTATGTCGAAGCGATGTGGTTGATTTTGCAACAAGATGAACCCGATGATTATGTGATTGCTACCGGTCAATCCTACAAAGTGCGGGAATTTGTGGAACGGGTTTTCACGCGGTTGGAATTAGATTGGCAAGAGTTTGTGCGCATTGACCCTAAATATTTTCGGCCAACCGAAGTCGAATATCTCTGGGGAGACCCGACTAAGGCGCGTACTAAACTCGGCTGGGAGCCAAAAGTCACCCTTGATCAACTTGTCGAGCGCATGGTCAGTCATGACCTTGAGCTAGCACGCCAAGAAAAATTACTGCGTGAAGCGGGTCATTCGGTCGCCTTGCGCGGCATCGCCAATGACTGAGTTTGATGACTTGCACGCGCGCATTTATCTCGCTGGTCATCGCGGGCTCGTGGGCGGCGCAATTTTGCACAAACTCAAGCATCTAGGCTATGGCAATCTATTGGTACGCACCCATCAACAGTTAGACCTGTGTAACCAACAGGCTGTCGAGACTTTTTTTGATCATGAGAAGCCTGATTATGTGATCTTGGCAGCGGCAAAAGTAGGGGGGATTTTGGCTAATAGCAGCTATCCCGCCCAGTTTATGTATGACAACTTAATGATTGCTGCTAATGTCATTCACGCAAGCTATCGGCACCGAGTCACCAAACTTCTCAATTTGGGCAGTAGCTGTATCTATCCCAAACTTGCTCCTCAGCCGCTCAAGGAAACCTATTTATTGACCGGGTCGCTTGAGGAAACCAACCGCGCCTATGCCATCGCTAAAATTGCCGCCATCGAGTTGTGTGATCATTACCGCACCCAATACGGCTGTAATTTTATTTCTGCGATGCCGACTAATCTCTATGGTCCGGGCGATAATTTTGACCTTCAGAGTAGTCATGTTCTCCCGGCGATCTTACGCAAGATGCTTGAGGCCAAATCAACTAATGCGCCAGCTGTGACGATCTGGGGCAGTGGTCAGCCCTTGCGTGAATTTTTGTATGTAGATGACTTGGCGGATGCTTGTATTTTTTTGATGCAGCATTTTGCGCAACCCGGTCCCATTAATGTCGGTACAGGGGTTGATTTGAGTATTAAAGATTTGGCCTTACTCCTCAAGCAGGCTGTAGGCTATGACGGCGAATTAATTTTTGATGGCAGTAAGCCCGATGGTACCCCACGCAAATTGATGGATGTTTCACGGTTAACTCGCTTAGGCTGGCAGGCGCAAATTCCCCTCGAAGAAGGTATTCGACGCACATTAGACTGGTATTTAAATCAATAATCTAACTTGCTTGTTTAGTTCTAGGACATTGTAGTAAATACAGTTGACAGCTTCAAGATAAACACAGTAGGCTAACGTCGTGACTATTTTACGTGCTTTACAAGGTTCTTCTCAGTGGTCAAATCCCCCTCGCCTCTTGTTATTGACCCGACTTTTTTAGACCTGCGCGCTCCCCTGATTACCAAATTAAGGCGGGGCGTAGGCCTGTCATGGATACGGTTTTTCACTTTGTGCGGTGTTGATATCGCCATGACGACCTTGGCTTGGATCTTGGCAGTGTGGATTGGTACACCGGTCAAAGCTTTTAGTCTATGGGGTGGTCTTGATAAACCAGGGTTTATTCTGCCAATTTTGGGGGTGACCTTTGGGGTTATCGCCGCTTCTGGGCTCTATGGCAGTGATCATCAACGCCGTGATTATCTAGGTTTGATTAAGGCTCTGACGCTGGCTCAAGGGGTTTTACTACTCATTGCATTTTTATATCAACCGGGTTTACTGTTAGTTTCACGCTCGACTTTTTTACTGGGCTGGCTTTTTGTGATGCTCTGGGCTACGGTCGGACGCTTACTCGTCAATTGGGCGGTTGTTGCGATCCGGCGTCAAGGTACAGGCCGCTGGTCTATTTATTTGATTGGCTGTCCTGAAGATACGCAGCGGGCTTTGCTCTTACTCGAAGAACGTGAACGCTACAAAATCGTCGGCGAAGCAGATTTATCACTGGGGATCGACAAAAAAGACTGGATGCAAACCCTCGAAGCAATTCGTCAGTCTCAGGTGGCTGAAGTCTTTGTTTGCTCTTGGCAAGGGGTTCATGACCCGATGTTTTTATATTGGAATTTGCAAAGTGCGGGCATTCGGCTGCGAATCCTACCGATTGGCATGGCGTTACCCCAACAACGTTCACGCATGAGTATGTTGGGCGGTTTACCTACGATCCAATTTTCTCCGCCTTCGATAATTGGCAGTGATTTTTGGGTAAAACGGGCGTTTGATCTCGTGGGAGCCGGGCTACTATTACTGGTTTTGAGTCCGCTATATCTGGCTTTGGCACTTTGGATTAAAACCGATTCACCCGGGCCCATCTTTTATCGTCAGACCCGCGTGGGCCTCAAAGGGCAATTATTTAAAGTCTGGAAATTCCGGACGATGGTGACCAATGCCGAACAGTTGCAAAAAGAACTTGAAGCCAAAAATGAGATGAAAAACGGCATCATGTTTAAGCTTAAGGATGACCCGCGTGTAACCCGTACTGGTAGTTTTTTGCGCCGCTACAGCTTGGATGAGCTACCTCAGATTTTTAATGTGTTGTTTGGTGAGATGAGTTTGGTGGGGCCTAGACCCTTTCCGGTCAGAGATGTCGAACGCTTCTCGGATCATCACTTTATTCGCCATGAGGTTTTGCCGGGGATTACTGGCTTATGGCAGGTATCAGGACGTTCTAATATCGTTGATTTTGAGGAAGTCATTCGTTTAGATATTGCCTATATTCAAAACTGGTCATTGCGCGTCGATTTTCAGATTTTGCTACGTACAATCAAAGTAGTTTTACGTAGTGAAGGGGCTTACTAGTCTCAACCCTTGACGTGAGCAGAGATTATCGTTACCGTAACTTTAGCTGTTACTGTGCTCGCCCCCATGTCTCATCAACATTTTTGCTTACGCTATCTCGGTTTAGCTTTTTTGTTAGGGACTATGGCTGCGGTTGACGCTCGACCTCAGCAATCTTCCACGCTAAATTTTGAAGTGAATCGCGGACAGACGGCGGAACAGGTTAAATTTTTGACCCATCGGCCTGATTACAGTCTATTTTTGACCCCGACTCAAGCTACACTCGCCCTACGTAAAACGTCTAGTCAAACTCAAGTGGTACAACTAAGTTTATTCGGCGCTAATGCTCAAGCATCTATGACAGGAGCAGAGCCATTACCGGGTATCGTTAATTATTTTTATGGATCTGACCCTAAAAAATGGCAAACCAAGATCGCCACTTACCAACAAGTTGTAGCGCAAGGTATTTACCCAGGCATTGATATCGCTTATTACGGTAAAGCTCGGAGTTTGGAATATGACTTTCGGGTTGCGCCCGGAGCTGACCCGACCCAGATTCGGATGAAGTTAGGCGGGGTAGATACCCTTAAGCTCAATCGTAATGGTGACCTGGTCTTACACACAGCCCTTGGCATGATTGAACAACATCGCCCAGTTAGCTACCAAACAATCAAAGGTCAAAAAAAATATATCGCCAGTCGTTATGTGCTAGAAGGTAATGAAGTGCGCTTAGCTCTGGGCAACTATGACCGTTCCCAACCCCTAGTGATTGACCCGACGCTGGTATATTCGACGTTTTTGGGCGGCAGCAGTGGCGAAGTTATCAATAAATTGGTCGCCGACAATGCCGGAGCTGTCTATGTTGTGGGTACCACAACCTCGACAGATTTTCCAACAACACTCGGTACAGTGAGTAATACAGCCCAAGGCATGAGCAATATTTTTGTGACCAAAGTTGCAACTACAGGGAGCCTATTGACTTACTCAACCTATTTAGGTGGCTCAGGTCAGGATTTTGGTAAAAGTATTGCTGTCGATAGTATGGGTAATGTCTACATCACGGGCGACACCCGTTCAGCAGATTTTCCGACCTATCCTCCTATTGGTGCTTTTGATACGAGCTATAACGGCGGCTTGTATGGCGGTGATGCCTTTGTTGTCAAGATTGATACCTCGGGTAGTGTGCTCAAATATGCGACATTTTTGGGTGGAAACCGCAGTGATAGTGGTAATGCGATTGCCGTAGATAGTGGGGGTAATGCCTTTATTACTGGTGAGACGGATTCTCCCGATTTTCCGACCACTTCCGGTAGCTACAGTACAACCCTTAACAATGCCCATGATGTCTTTGTCACCAAGCTCAATGCCTCGGGTAGTGCCTTGACTTACTCTAGTTATCTGGGCAGTAGTGCCGAAGATTTTGCCCGGGCGATTGCCATCGATAGTGCCGGTAATGCCTATGTGGCAGGATTTACCACAATTAATTTTGGTACGGCATCTGATTTTCCGGCAACGGCTGGCACCTTTGAAACTATCGGTGGGCCGGTTGATATCTTCTTGAGTAAATTTAACCCGACAGGCAGTGGACTCATCTATTCAAGTTTTTTGGGTGGAACGAGTTACGAAGAAGCTAAAGCTCTGGCCTTAGATAGTGCAGGGAATGCTTATCTGACGGGCTTTACTAAATCGCGGGACTTCCCCAAAACGCGGGCAGCTTTTCAGACAGTATTTAATGCTTTTGATGATGGATTTGTTACGGAATTTGATGCATCGGGTCTAAATTTGGTTTATTCCACATTTTTGGGGGGCCGCTCGACGGATTACGGCTCGGATATCGCAGTTGATACCTACGGCAATACCTATGTCACGGGCTACACCCAGTCCACAGCTTTTCCGACCACACCCAGAGCCTTTAGTGTGGATTATGGCGGCGGTAACTACGATGCATTTGTGGTCAAACTCAGTCCTTTTGCTCAGACTTTACTTTATGGAACGCTCCTTGGGGGAACCAGTACCGACATCAGTTATGGCCTCAGTTTGGATAGATTAGGAACTGCTTATATTGCAGGCGAAACTGAATCCTTTGATTTGCCGATTACAGTGGGGGCTTTTGGCACCACATTTAATGCGAGTTTGCTCAGTGATGCCTTTGTGACCCGTTTAGGCTTTGTCCCAACTCTGACGGGCTTTACGCCAACTAGCGGTAAAGCTGGTACGCCTGTCGTCATTAACGGCACCAATTTCGCGGGAACGACCCAGGTGCGATTTAACAATAAAGTAGCAAGTTTCAAGCTCGCATCAGATGGTCAATTAACCGCCACTGCACCTATTGGGGTAACAACTGGAACCATTACAGTTAATAATCCTGGAGGCAATGCAACCAGTACAAGTGCTTTCACGGTCACGCCCTGACATTTTCTTGGAGCAGTTCGCAAAAATTCATACTACACTAAGGTCAGAACTTCGGACGCAGAGGAAGATTATGGTCAGCATTCGACCCGACGAAATCAGCAGCATTATCAAAGATCAGATCGCCCAGTACAATCAGGAACTCCAGGTTGCCAATGTCGGAACGGTCTTGGAAGTCGGTGACGGCATTGCCCGCATCTATGGCCTCAAAAAATGTATGTCTTCTGAACTATTAGAATTTGCTGATGGCACAATCGGCGTGGCACTCAACCTTGAAGAAGATAATGTCGGCGCAGTATTATTTGGCGATGGTCGCCAAATCCAAGAAGGTTCTCAAGTCAAATCTACCGGACGCATTTCTGAAGTCCCAGCGGGCGATTCGCTGATCGGACGGGTGGTTAATGCCTTGGGTAAGCCCATTGACGGCAAAGGCGAACTAGTTGGTACAACCCCGCAGTTACTTGAGCGCATGGCTCCGGGTATCATCAAGCGCAAATCGGTATGTGAACCGCTCCAAACCGGGATTACCGCTATTGATGCCATGATCCCCATCGGGCGTGGTCAACGTGAACTGATCATTGGTGATCGTCAGACGGGTAAAACTACCGTGGCCATAGACACCATCCTTAATCAAAAAGGCTCTGGGGTTATTTGTATCTACGTCGCCATTGGTCAAAAAGCTTCAACTGTGGCTCAAATTTATGGCGCCTTGCAAGCTCGTGGCGCCATGGATTACACGATCATTGTCGCGGCTAACGCCTCTGACCCAGCGGCCTTACAATTCATTGCACCCTACACTGGGGCAGCCATGGGCGAATACTTCATGTACCAAGGCAAAGCAGTCTTGATTGTCTATGATGACCTCTCCAAGCAAGCTGCGGCCTATCGCCAGATGTCTTTGTTGCTACGTCGTCCGCCTGGTCGTGAAGCCTATCCCGGCGATGTATTTTATCTGCACTCGCGTTTGCTTGAGCGCGCTGCCAAACTCAGTGATGTGATGGGTGGCGGCTCGATGACGGCTCTACCGATTATCGAAACCCAAGCAGGCGATGTTTCGGCGTACATTCCCACCAACGTGATCTCGATTACCGATGGTCAAATCTTCCTGGAATCCGACCTGTTTAATGCGGGGGTACGTCCGGCAATTAATGCGGGTATCTCCGTATCGCGCGTCGGCGGGGCGGCTCAGATCAAGGCCATGAAAAAAGTAGCTGGGCAATTACGGTTAGAATTAGCCCAATTTAGCGAACTAGAAGCCTTCTCTCAGTTTGCCTCAGACCTAGATAAAACCACCCAACAACAGCTCGCTCGCGGTCAACGCTTGCGCGAAATCCTCAAACAGCCGCTCTACAGCCCGATTACCGTCTGGGATCAAGTGGCAATTATTTATGCCGCCACCAAAGGCTATCTCGATGAAGTGCCTCTCAAATCTGTCGGCAAATTCAAAGACCAGTTCCTGCAATATCTGACCCAATCGGTGCCTGAATACGCCAAGCTGATTCAAGAAACCAAAGACCTTAAAGGCGAAAGTGAGACCGTACTCAAAAAAGCCTTGACTGATTTTGGTCAAACCTTCAAAGCCGCGTAAGTTAAACGCTGATTTTTTGATATCAACCTCTCTGGGCTACCAACAGGGAGGTTTTTTATGGCTAATCAACGCCCAGTGATCCAACTTTTAGCTGCCAGCGTATACAGGTTAGAGTTATAAACGGAGAGACAGTCATGGGTTCCAATGAAAATTTTTCGCGGCGCAATTTGCTCAAAACAGGTCTGGTGACTACAGCCGCTGTTGCGACACAACTGCCTGCCATGGCAGCTATGACTGATGGCGACGTAGCAATTTTGAATGCCGCTCTTGACCTCGAACACCAAGCGATCTGGGCCTATGGTTTTGCAGCAGGTAAACTAAGCGATACCCCGGTTGGTAAAACAGTTTTGGCTCTTGCCCTACGCAACCAAGCCGACCACAAAGCCCACCGCGATGCCCTGGCCGGTGCTGTGCGCAAATTTGGTAAAACACCGAGTATGGCTAAAGAAAGCTACGACCTCTCAAGCTATATTCAAGCTGGTGAAGGCAACCTCGATAGTGATGCCAACATTGCCAAACTGGCTCTTGCCCTCGAAGTCGATGCCGCTCTAGCCTACGGTGATGCCTTTACTAAACTAAAAACGCCTGGTTTACTTGCCGCTGCCGCTACTATCGCCCCCGATGAAGCCGCCCATGCTACCGCCATTCGTGCCGTATTCCGCACCCTGATCCCGACTGTTGAGTATGTTCCAGCTTCCTTTCTCAGTGCTGCTACCCGCAAAGACTGGATTCTCAAAGTCTAAAAGTAACACTGTTCCTCTATTACCGATGACGCAAGCCCATGTATCTACTTACGCCAAGATTCACTCATGTCAACTAACCGTGGTAGACATCGTAGAAATCAATCATTTTTTTGTCCAGAGTGTGACCGTCGCCTATGGCGGTTGGGTAGCCCCAAGCACTTCTTGTTTTATAGCGGAGCCACTGAAATCAAACAAAATACGCATCTCACCCACAAAAAAGCAGCCCT
>JBBRQP010000006.1:0-69081 GCA_038226175.1 Gloeobacterales cyanobacterium | reverse complement strand
GTATGGAAGTGATGCATGAACGCAATGCTCATAACTTCCCCCTCGACTTGGCCTCAGGTTCTGAAGTGAAAGTTGCTGGTTAATCTCTGACTACTAGTCAATAAACAAAAAGAGGAGCCTCAATCGAGGCTCCTTTTTTATTCGCCTGCTACGGGTGGCGGCGGTAGATAGTCAGCGATACGATGCGCGACCTTATCAATGGTCATCGAATGTAACCAAATACGGCCTGGCCCTTTAAGGGTGGCTAAGAAAAGACCTTCGCCACCAAATAGCAGATTGGTAAAACCTCTAATAAGTTCGATATCAAAACTTACACTCGCCTCAAACATCGCCACATGTCCAGGTTCTACGCGCAAGACTTGTCCTGCTTGCAGATGATATTCAACACCATCCCCGTCTAATTCGGCAAATACTAAGCCAGGGCCTGTCAGGCGTTGGAGCACAAACCCTTCACCGCCAAAGAGTCCAGCACGGAGTTTTTTGGTGAACGATATATCTAAACCAACACTCTTCTCGGCACACAGAAAAGCATGTTTGTGCATAATGATCGTCTGTCCAGGATCTAAATCAAGCGTCAGAATTTTGCCCGGAAAATCAGCAGAGAAGGCAACTTGACCCGGCTCTTTAGGGGAGGTGAAGTCAATGACGAATAAGGTTGCGCCAACGATCATACGTTTGAACATGCCGCCGATGCCGCCCTGTGCATTGGTGGACATATTCACCGCAGACGTCATCCACGACATCGCACCTGCGTCTGAATAGACCGCTTTACCCGGCTCGATCTCCAGTACAGCTGTCTGCTGGACAGTTCCTAAAATGTGATATTTCATGCCACTACGGGATTGCCCAGTCACTTCGGGTGGTGTGGGCAGGTCGGGAATACTCATGGGTTCACTCAGAGCTGAATATTGATAGTCTATAACAATCGCAATTGCCCAGGTCGTAGAGTCTCTGTCGCAAGTTCAGGGTCTTCGGTCATCAAGTTTTGAGCTGCTTTGAGTAAGTCAGCTCTCAAGGGTTTGAGGTGTTCTTGGTTATCAAGATAGGTGCCTAGGGCAGAAAAAGGATCAAGGCTGGCTTGTTCACTAAAAGCAGGTACACGGGGTTGGGCAAGTTGGCTAGGAACTTGGGGTACGAGTTGGTAGGCAAAAGCGGTTTGCAACAGTGCGTGAATGGGTGCTGAGTCAAGTGCTATGGCTTGATGTTGATGGAGTGAATAAACTACTTTAATAATTGCCTCTGCCAATTTAATCTTGGATAGAGCCTGGAGAATAGTTTGCTGGGGGTCTTCAGCCGTACTACAGTCAATGCGAATAGTTTTAAAGACCCGCGCTGGAAGAGGAACAAACTGATAATCCGCCCGGAAATTCTTTTCACTATCCGGTAAAATATCCACGCGCATAAAACCCTTCTCTTCTTTTTCTTCCCCAAAATCAACGCGCTCAGGGGAACCAGGATAGACTACGGGCGGGTCTGTACACAAAATCTGATGGCGGTGAACATGACCGAGTGCGACATAGGCAAACTCTGGTTGTGCCAAAAATTCTAAAGGAACCGTAAAGCCGCGTCCAATGGCGAGATGTCGCTCAACGCCAAAGGTCGCCGTCTCAACCATGGTATGCGCCAACAAAATTGCCGGAATATTTGGGTCGAGATTCTTAATTTCTCCACGCAAGATGATGTGTAACCGTTCTTGCATCAACTTATCAACTTGGTCTAAGGTCAAGCCCCGCGTGGCATCCTTGGTCAAGAAGCTGGAGCGATGAAGCCAAGGTAAAGTAACAATTTGTACGTCACCGCCTATTGTCGTCAAGCGATGGGTTTTGAATTTGTTACCGACCGTAAAGCCCGGTATTTGTAGAGCGGAGTAGATATCCAAACTTGCGCCGCCGCCACCGCGATTATATTGATCATGGTTACCGACCAAAAAAACAACGGGAATCTGCGCCTGAGCAAGACGCATAAATTGACGGGCAAATTCTTCTTGGACAGTCGGTTCGGGAGTGGCCGTAGGAAAGGCATCTCCACCAAAAAGTACAAGGTCAACAGGTTCGCTGAGAGCATAATCAATGCAACGACTTAAGGCCAAAATAAAATCTTCGAGGCGCGTATTACGCCCAGTGGCGGGATTGATGCGTCCGTGACTTAGACCACTCCCTAGGTGCAAATCTGCCAAGTGTAAAATGCGCAACATAAATCTGCCTGGAGCTTGCCTTCCAAATATACCCTAGGCCGTTTTGAATGTAGATTGAGATGAGAAATGTAACATGCCGAGGGGGCGAACTAACAGGGTTCCGACAAAGGTAGTGGACAAGATCAAATTTGTTCAGGGTCTAGTCCCAATTCCCGGAGTTTAGCGGCGAGACGTTTAGCTTGTTGCTCAGCTAGATTGGCCCGTTGGTCGGCTTGGTTAGCGCGTTGCCGTTCAAGCTCTTGCCCTTGCTCAGCTTGATTAGCTCGGTCTTGCTCCAATTCCTCAGGAGTCAAAATCAGATTTCCTACTCGGTCATACCAGCGCAGCCACCACTGTGACCGGAAGGATTTATCCCAATCCCCAAACCATAACCCTAGATTAAGCTCTACACCCTCAATCCAAACTAGCTCTTGACTCAGTGCAGTTTGCTGATATTTTCCCTGAACTAATTGAAATAGCCTAATCAGCCGCGTCTTTTCATCAAAGACCACGTAGTTGGGAATCTGGAGAATTTGTTCATATACTTCCCATTTAGTGAGAGGCTTGCCAGATTTCCTTTTGGTTTTACCCAAGTCCTCATCGGCTGTACTGGGGGACAGAATCTCAATAGCAATAGCAGGAGTTACTTTTTCTTGCCAAATTACATAACTTTGCCGAGAGTCTTCGCCCTGGTAGAGGCGGGATACTCCAACCACCCCAAACCAGTCAGGCCGCTTGTACCAAAGGGTATGTTCGACATCGTAATAAAGATAGAGATCATAAGCACTAAAAACTTGTGACCCAGGCCAAGAAGGAGGTCTAAAGGTTAAGGACAAGAGTGGCCCTTGCCAACAGTGAAACTCATCTGGCAAGCCTGATTCCCCGATTTCTTCACTGGGAAGATCATACATGGTGGGTAAGTTGGTTTGAACAAGTGGTTCCAACATTAGGTTAAGACACTGATATTGCTTTTAGTGTACTCGACACGGCGATTAGCTCCTCTTTGATCACGAAATGTGCTCTTAACATGCCTTGGTAGATCGCCTCCTGTGAGCGCATGATGGCTCTGGGAGGTCTTCTAAAAGTGATTTCAGTTTATCAACCCGTATTACGCATCCCTGCAGCAATGCCATTGATCGTTAACAACACGCCCCGTAGTAGGTCAGAACGATAATTGCGATGGACAAAGTCTTTAGAGCGTAAGCGTTTTAGGAGACTGACCTGTAAGTAGCCTAAAGGGATAATCGCCCGATTACGCAAATCTACTGACCGTTGGAGGGCTGGCACATCATCTAGTAGCTTTTGATTACCTGTGATTAGCAAGACTAAGCGCTGAGTCCGTTCAGCTTCAGATTGGATCAACTGAAAGAACTCATTACCTTGAGCACGCAATTCTCTAGGTAAAAGTTCATCCATATAGTGCTGCGCTAAATGTAAATCCACTTTTGAGAGGGTCATCTCAACTTTTGAGATTAGGGTTCGGAAAAAAGGCCATTGGCGGTACATTGATTGCAACTGCGCCAGATTTTGTTCTGGATTATCCTCCACATAGCTTGCTAGAGAGGCTCCTGTACCATACCAAGCGGGCAATAGAAACCGACTTTGTGTCCAGCTAAAAACCCAGGGAATAGCCCGCAAACTCTCAATATCGCGCATCCCTGCGCGTCGAGCGGGACGTGAACTAATCCGCAAGCGGCTGATCTCAGCAATGGGTGTCACATGGTGAAAAAACTCAACAAAGCCATCTGCTTCGTAAATCAGCTGCCGATAGGCGACCCGCGCACTCTGGGCGAGAGTTTCCAAAATATTGCTCCAATGCGCTAAGCCAGGAGGACTCGTCGGCAACTGACTGGCCTGAATAACCGCTGCGGTCACAGTTTCGATATTATGAGCGGCGAGTTCTGGTAAGAGATATTTTGAGGCTACCACTTCGCCCTGTTCGGTAATTTTGATGCGTCCATTGACCGACCGCCCGGGTTGCGCGACGATAGCCTGATAGGCAGGGCCGCCACCGCGTCCTACCGATCCACCCCGCCCATGAAAAATCCGTGCCTGTAAGCCCCAGTCTTCGACTACCGTCTGGATGCTTAGTTGGGCTTTATAGATTTCCCAATTACTGGGTAAATAACCGCTGTCTTTATTAGAATCAGAGTAGCCCAGCATCACTTCTTGGAGATGTTGTTGGTCGGTAAGATAATTGCGGTAAACGGGCATCGAAAACAAAGATTCTAAGATTTGTGGCGCACGCCGCAAGTCATCAATGGTTTCAAACAGCGGCACTACCATCAGTGTGCCGGTGGTCGTTGATGGATCAAATAGGCCTGCTTCTTTGGCTAATAACAAAACCTCCAGCACATGACTGGCCTGACGACACATCGAGATGATGTAGGTATTGCAAATGGCTACCCCAAACTCTTGCTGCAAATAGCGAATTGTACGTAGGGTTTCAATGGTTTCATTGGTACGCAAAGAGAAATGTAACTCAGCTGCTACGAGGGGGCGCAAACTCTGTAACTCTTGCAACAACCAAGTACATTTTTGCTCTTCACTCAAGTTGCCGTAAGCATCCGGTAATAAACACATCTTTTGAATCAAATCAGCCATGGCTTCTTCATGGCGACTACTTTCTTGGCGCACATCGAGATTGGCAAGATGAAAACCAAACACATCAATTTGTAATAGTAAGTCTTCAGTTTCCCGGCATTTAATACCGGTACTACGTAAACTCTGCTCAATGAGAAGTACATCATCTTTAAATTCTTGACAATGGCGGTAGGCACCACGCCAAGTAGCGGTATCTTCTTGAGGTGTCAAACCTTGAGGCCCAGCGGTGTGCAAAAAGTCATTGCGCTCAATAGCTAACTGTAAACGTCGGCACATATAAGATAATTTCAGACGGTAGGGCTCTTGATAATACATCAACGAAAGTTCTTCATAAATCTTAGGAAATAGGGCTTGTTCCGCATCTAATGAATACAGTAAATCAGGGTGGATAGCACAGCTATTTTGCGAAAGACTAAGAATCCTAATGAGATGTTGAACTTTCTCTTGGTACTTATGCAAGATAACCTGACGTTGTAAACAGGCGGTTTGCCATGTAATCAACGGCGTAACCGACGGATTGCCATCACGATCAGCACCGACCCACGAGCCAAACCGACAAAAATTCTTCAAGCGATGGGCTAAAGCTGGATAGGTTTGTTGTAAACTGTGGGTCATCGAGCGATGAATTTGTGGTACCAAATCAAAGAGAATGGCATCAAAATAATGCAGTGTGTGACTTACCTCATCGAGTACTTTAGGGCGAAATTGGCTGACTTCATCGGTACGCCACCAGATGCGTACTTCTTCTTTAATTTGTTCGAGTAGTTCGACGCGTTGCCAGGGTGCCATATTCTCTTCATCTAGTTGTCCGAGAAGTAAAACTAGATGGCATTGTTTATCTCGAATCGTGCGACGGACAATTTCTGTGGGATGCGCAGTAAATACCAAACAGATATCGAGTTGGCTAAGGGTACGTTCGAGTTCGGGAGTTGATACGCCAAAGCCTTTTAATTCTGCAAAAAGCCAGTCAAAGGAACAGGGGGGGGCGACCTCGTTGAGACTATATTTACGCTGTAGGTCTTTTTGTTCAAATTGTTGCTCTACTAAATTAACCAATTGAAAATACAAACTAAATAATCTAGCCGCTTGAATAGCTTCCTCTAAACTTAGTTGGCCTACAAAAGATAACAGGTCATTTTCTAACAACTTTGGGTCAATCTCTGCGACATCAGCTTGAATATGATCCAAGATCGAGGCCAAACGCGGGTCACACTCACTAAGAATAACTTCTCGCAGCATAGTTTCTACCAGTCCCAGGTTGTCATTTAGGGATTGGCGGGTGACTTGGGTAGGACTGGTGAGACTAGATGCCGCCAGCTGCCCATCTTGTCCAAAAACTTCAGCAGACATAGCATAATCCCTAAGGAAATTGCTCCTATTGTATGGGTAAGTTTACGGATCATGCGAAAATTCTTGGGTGTTTACAGGACTGGAACCTACTCGTAAGTTGCAGAAAAGAGCTTTACAGCCTGCTTTTTGTTAACGAGGTGTGGCGATGTCTGGATACCTGAGTTTAGGAAAGAAAGAGCCAATACTTTATTTCTAAAAGCATTACTTTCACAAGAGTGCCTGGGTTCCCCACACTTGGGCGGAGGGGCGCTTTTATCATCGGAACAACTCCTAAAACCAGCCTCTTGCTGCTAACTCTTGAAATAATAACGGTAAGGGTAAACCTACAGCATTAGCATGACAGCCGCGTAGTTCTTCTACAAATGCCGCTCCGATTTCCTCAGAACCATAGGCTCCAGATTTATCAAGGGGTTCACCCGTACGCACATACCAATCAATCACCCGCTCGCTCAAAACCGCCATCCGCACTTGAGTTAGCTCGTGGAAATTATGTACAGATCCTCTTTCAGCTAGGGTCATGCCCGTATAAACCTGATGCCAGCGACCTTGGATCAATTGCAGCATGGCTTTAGCCTCAGTTGCGTCCTTGGGTTTGCCTAAGACTTTGCCCTCGCATACCACTAAAGTATCAGCAGCTAAAACCAAATGCTGTGGGTAATATTGGGCGACCATCATCGCTTTGCCACGGCTATGTTCACGTACCAAATGATCAGGAGCAATCGCTTTAGTATTATCTTCTACGTAAGAACTAGGCACCACCGTAAATGGTACCCCCAAATGCTTGAGCATCGCCTGTCGCCTCGGGGACGTTGAGGCCAAAATTAACGGGTCTCTCATGGTGCAGTAAGTTCGGTCAAAGCGCGAAAAGTCAGAGGAAATAACGGTTCCGCGATTAGTTTAAAAGCTCTGGCATACTGGCGAATTTCATATTGGGCATCAGGACTCAAGCGTAATCCCAAAAAATGCATCAAAGAACGCACATTAAAAGTCACATAGAGACTCGAATAGGTGGCATGGGGTAAAATGCCCCGGGCTTGTTCGCGACAGACCCCAGCTTCGAGTAAGGCTTCATAAGCTGTGTAAGCCAAGTCTATAGCCTGTTTGTATTGCGCACTGATATCGGCTTGATTGAGGTTGGTGGCAGGTACTGAGGCTTGACGGTTACTCTTACTTTGGCCGCGAAATTCTAAAGGGATATAGGCTTGGTTTTTAATTTTGATATAGCGTCCTGACTCTTGATTAAAACTCACGCCGACGCGATGGCGAAGCATCTCTTGGATTACATAGAGCGGTGCTGTGATCCTAAAGGTAATCAAATTATGTTCAAAAGGGGTACCGTGTTGATGTTTGATCAAATAACGAATTAGTTTGTAATTGTCTTCCTCTGGGCGTATATGCAAATCTCCGGCAAGACTCACACGCGCTGCCGCACAGATCATCTGGTCATTACCTACTTGCTGAATCAACTGTGCCGAACTGAGACCATCCCCAAGCGGGTCTTGGGGATCAAACAAGTCAGCGGCTAGAGGCTCCTCCATAACCATCTAATCCAAGAAAAAGAGAGTAACAATTTTACGATGCTCTTCGGCCTCTTCGCAGGCAGCTAGCAGCGTGTGTGAGTCATGAAATGCAAAACAAATCAATTGCTGGCATTTGCTGATAATTTCTTGGTTACACAACAAACTAGCTTCCGATAGAGATAAGGCTTCGTGCTCAGGGTGCTCAACCAGTTGCAAGACATTTTCTAGCTGCTCTTGGGACTCTTTGGGCTGACGCTCCAAAGTTTGTGGCAAGATCACCGTCAGCAATTGCGGATCAGCGCGCAAGGCGCCACGGACAACGGCTAGATTGGTGCCAGTGGCACCAGAAGTGAGAATGCGATTACCAACTAGAGCTAAGGCATAACTGAGCATCTCAATGAGCTGTTGGTGCATCCACGGCACATGTCGCGAACCAAGAATGGCAACATGCTTAGAACCGGTTTGCTGAATAGTGAGCAGTTCTTGTAAGAACAGGTCTAAATTGGCGGAGGTATCAAGGGTAGCGCGGGTCAAAGTTATTCCTTTCTCGGAGCAAGCGCAGATCACCTATTACCGTAACAAATGACGGGACAGCTGACTAGAGATTACGGCAGAACTTGTTAAACTGGGAGCTAACCCCGTTACAAAACTTCTTTTTTGTTATGTCTAAGACACTTTTCCGGATTTCGCCCTTGGTGAGATATACCTTACATGGCCTGCTGTTGTCCTTAGTCTTGCCGTTGCCTTTTTTGTTGGTTCATCAACAGGCGACCCAGTGGTTACCTTCGACGATCGGGGGTATTGGTTTGGGTTGGCTGGTTTTATTTGCCCTAATGAGTCAGAGAGTGCGCGTCGATGCTCAGGCCGTGCAGGTAGAATACGCCTCTTGGGTGCCGAGTCAGCTGGTACAGGGCTGGCGCTTACCTTGGTCTGAGCTCAAAACCATTGAGTCACGGGTTACTGGACAGGGTGGGCGGGTTCACTATTTTGTAGATCATCAAGGAGAACGATTTTTGTTGCCGATGCGGATTGCGGGATTTGCCCAATTATTGCGCTATGTGACGGAATATACAGGGCTAGACACTACGCGGGTCAAACCACTAGCCCAGCCTTGGATGTATCTGACGCTGCTCGCTTGCGTAGGATTGATGTTTTTGATGGATAGTTGGGTTGTCATAACTGCTTTAAGTTAGCTGGAACGAAGATGATGACAGGTCGGTTTACCGAAAAAATGTGTATTTACTGTAAACAAGCCCAATCCACTAGACGCGGCGATCATGTTCCACCCCAGTGTTTTTTCCCAAAACCCCGTCATTATCCTCTGATCCAAGTGCCCTGTTGTAGACGGTGTAATGCGATGTTTGCGCGCGATGACCAGCGTGTTTATAAAGCCTTGATTTTAAAAGGTACGCAGGTAGTTGATTACAATAGGCCTTTTATGCTGAGATTTATGACTAGACTAGCCAAAGCTCTTTTATATTACAAAACAGGTCTAACCTGTGATTCAGCCCAGATTACGAGGATCAACGATGACTTGACTTTCCAGGGGAAAACTAGCGAGTCTTTTGGAGACTATAAGTTTAGGTTTATGGGCATTTTCTCGTCAGTAGAAGTCAATTCTAGCTGGTTCATTGAATTTTATGAAAATAGACAATTTGCTGTTGAGTTAAAAGGTGAAGTGTATGAAGCTTCTTTTTGACTAAAAAGTTGAATTTTTTGGGGTATGGGTAACGTTAAAATAATCATGATTTGTCAATACAACCTCATGCCGCCAATTACCCCTGATTTAGCTGAAGCACATCTGATTTTAGCCAATGTTGCAGAGTACAACGCCCAACAAATTCAGGCAGCTCTTCTACTTATAGCCACAAATGCAGAGTACCGTTTGATTGGCATTTGTGCCACAACAATCTCTGAGGCAACTCAGGCATTACAGGGTTATCTGATGGCTTTTGGCTATGCACAACCGCCTATTCCAGAAGAGTCTATTACCGCGCCAGGGGTCTTTCTCAAATTTAACCCCGTTAGTAATACGTGCTTAATAACTCCCTATGCAGGTAGCGAACGGGGTGTAATTGTCTCTTGCTTTTCACCAGCTAGTGAGGGGAATAATGAAACGTATGGCAATTTGCCTCTTGATCTTTTTAACAGGTCAAAAGCGTAAATCACATCTTTGGTAAATAAAAGGTAAATAGAAACAGACCCCGTTTTCAATAAAAAACGAAGTCTGTTTTTTGTTATTTTGTTAATCCAACCAGTCCTTAAGTAAAGACTGTAAACGCGGATGGCGGAGTTTGCGCATCGCTTTAGTTTGGATTTGGCGAACCCGCTCCCGAGAAAGAGTATACATCTGCCCGATTTCCGAGAGAGTATAATCTTTGCCATCTACCATCCCGAAACGTAACATCAAAATCTCGCGCTCACGACCGGCAAGATGGCTCAGAGCTTCATGAATTTGTTCGTAGAGCATCCTGTTTTCGAGAATTGAAGCTGGGCCAGGATTATGGCTGTCCTCAATTAAGTCGAGCAGTTCGGTATCTTCTTCTTTGCCTACGCGCACATGCAACGAAAGTGTTTTGCGTCCTGCCTCAAGGATCTCATCTAGTTTGTTCTCATCCATATCAAGCGCTTCGGCAAGTTCATCTTTGGTAGGACGATGATCAAGCGTCTGGGTCAATTCGCGGCGTACCCGTTTGATTTGATTAAGTTTTTCTACCATATGCACAGGTAGACGGACAGTGCGGGCTTGAGAGGCGATGGCGCGGGTAATGCCTTGGCGAATCCACCAGTAGGCGTAGGTGGAAAATTTGAAGCCGCGCTCATAGTCAAATTTTTCAGCAGCGCGCATCAGGCCAATAGTACCTTCTTGGATCAGGTCTAGAAAAGGGACGCCGCGATTTAGGTATTTTTTGGCAATCGAAACCACAAGACGTAGATTAGCGCGGACGAGCGTGCGTTTGGCAGATTCAGCTTTGTCGCCACCCGCTGCAATAACCCGTGCTAATTCGATCTCTTGATCTCCTGTCAGAAGGGGATACCGTGACATCTCCCGCAAAAATTGTCCCACTGAGTCTTCAGAACTCGTGGCACGACCTTTGCGCGCAGTCTTAGAAGCGGTAAAATTTACCGTTACCGGAGCTAAAGTTTCGTGTTGTGTAGAAGGGTTGGACACGGCAGTGACACAAGGTTTCCTCATAATGTTAACAAAAATTAACTATCTACACAAGAAAAGGCGCAAAGTTCTTCATTTTTGCTCATAATTTTTAATCTTTCTTTAAGATAAGGTTCACTTGCTCGGGGCTGCGTGTTGCTCCAACGCAGGTGTGATAGTATGTGGTACCTCTGGCTCAACTTTTATGCAAACACTCCCCCTTGAGCAGCAAGTAACGTTCAAAGGCTCGGCAGAAGGTTTCCGCTTGCTATTGCCGATAGATTTGCCTTGGGAAGAAGTTTTGTTGCAGCTCCAGCAAAAACTCAGTGAGGGTGAGCGCCTCTGGCAAGGTGGTTTTCGGGTGGCACTCGAATGCCAAAATCGGCTTCTTAATATAACGCAACTTGAACAAGTAGTGCAAACCCTGAGTACCCAAAAATTTGCTATCAGTAAAGTTGTGACCACGCGTCGTCAGACAGCCGTGGCCGCAGCGGTTGCCGGACTTAATGTCGAACAATCACTGTTGCCACCAGAAAATCTCTGGATAGAGCCGCTTTATATCCAGCAATCCTTACGTTCTGGAGTAGTCATCAGTCATTCTGGTACAGTCGTGCTGATCGGAGATATCAAACCAGGGGCAGAAGTTCATGCTTACGGCGACATTATCGTCTGGGGAAAAGTCCGAGGTTTAGCGCATGCGGGGGCTAACGGCAACAACCAAGCACGCATTTTTGCGTTACATTTAGAGCCTCTTCAATTACGTATTGGCTCTATTTTGGCCCGCGCACCAGAAGGCATTGCGCCCCAACAACCAGAGATCGCTTATGTGCGGGATGAGACGATTCATATTGCTTTAGCTAAAGATTTCAGGAATGAGCGGAGGAGACAAGAATGAGCGGTCAGGTTTTGGTTATTACATCCGGTAAGGGCGGCGTGGGTAAAACGACAACCACCGCTAATATTGGTATGGCTCTGGCGGCTTTGGGGCATTCGGTCGCGTTGATAGATGCCGACTTTGGTTTACGGAATCTAGATTTGTTGTTGGGGTTAGAAAATCGCATTGTTTATACCATTCTGGATGTACTCAATGGCGAGTGCCGACTTGAACAAGCGCTCGTGCGCGATAAACGCCAACCCAAACTGGCCTTACTCCCGGCAGCGCAGACCCGCGATAAAAACGCAATTACCCCGGAACAAACCAAAGGTCTGACCGCGCAACTAGCGGAGAATTTTGACTACGTTCTGGTAGATTGTCCGGCGGGTATTGAGCAAGGGTTCAAAAACGCCATTGCTGGCGCACAACGCGCGATTGTGGTAACTACGCCTGAGTTGTCGGCTGTACGCGATGCTGACCGCGTGATTGGCTTGCTCGAAGCAGCTGGTCTCAAAGATGCCGAGCTGATTGTCAATCGTCTACGTCCGCAGATGGTCAAGGATAACAACATGATGTCAGTTGAGGATGTCATGGAAATTTTGGCTATTAAATTGCTTGGTGTTGTGCCTGAAGATGAGAAGGTAATCATCACAACCAACCGGGGTGAACCACTCGTTTTAAGCGAGACACCCCCGCCAGCGGGTCAGGCTTTTTTGAATATTGCCCGCAGGCTGAGTGGGGAAACCGTGGCGTTGTTAAATTTAGAAGTTGCCCCGCCTAGTTTTATGGATCGTTTACTCACCCTCTTTCGTAGGACAAACTAGACCCCATGATTATGGAATTGTTAGACAAGATATTTAACCGTGAAGGCAAAAACACCAGTCGCACTGTCGCCCGTGACCGCCTTAAAATGGTCTTGGCCTATGACCGCACCGATGTATCCCCCAAGATGATGGCGAAGATGCGTGAAGAGTTGTTAGAAGTAGTTGGACGTTATTTTGAACTAGAACCTGATGCCCTCGAAGTCCAATTTGACCGTGAAGGCTCTTCAACGGCTTTGATTGCTAATATCCCGATTCGCCGCGTAAAAGTAGATGTCGATGTCGACCAACCTGTGATCACCGAAGAGCCATGACCCTGCATTCTGGGATTGATCTGGTTCATATTCCTAGAATTACCCGCTTAGCCAACCGCTATGGTTCACGCTTTTATCAAAAAATTTTTACATCCCGCGAACAAGACTATGTACTGAGTCAACCGCAACGTCTAGCAGGCTGCTGGGCCGCCAAAGAAGCTGTAGTCAAGGCACTCGGAACCGGATGGCACGGGATTAGTTATCGGGATATCGAGATTTGTAGCGAGACTGGGCGCGCGCCTGGCGTGCAACTTTATCATCAGGCTCATAAGCTCGGTGGTACTTGGCAATGGTCGCTCTCGATTAGTCATGACGGCGACTATGCAGTAGCAGCGGCTGTTGCCCTAAGCTAGCTACTCGCGGTTAATAATCCGACGAGCTGTTCTCCAGCTGTGAGGCTAAAGATAGGTGATCCGGCAGCCGTACGTTCAGCAGCGTCGATTTGTGCCGCCGGAATCAGACGTTCGGTATTGGTAAGCCCCAGATAATGCTGACTGGGCTGATAGCGAGCTAGACCCACCAACTGATCAGTTTTGGTGGTGAAGGTGATGCCTAGCGTACCCATCACAGCCCGTTCGGTTTGTCGAATCTGCGTAATTGCGAGGCGTTTAGCCTGACCAGTCGCAGTTAGTAAGATGACTTCATCTTTGGGTTGCACAAATGTCAGACCCACCATATGCTCTTCTTTGCGTAATGCAAAACCCTGAACACCGGCTGTATTTAACCCAGAAGGTGGGATCTGGCTTTCGTTATAGGGAAACCGGACTAGGCGACCCGACGAGACCGCACCGACGATCTGCCCTTTATCAACCGCTAATACACAACTCACCACATAATCCTGAGCTGCTAACTTGATCACAGTCAGGCCACGTCCACTGATTTCGGCCAGGTCAGCTACACTCACACGTTTAATGCGGCCTTGGGCTGAGAGCAGTACCAGGGTTTGCTTCGCCCCATAATCATCAAAGGCCAACGTCGTCAAAACCGGATCGTGCGTATTAACTAGGTTACTGATAAGCGTACCTTTGACTTTACCTTCGGGGATAGCATGAAATTTTACCCGGTAAACGCGACCAGTTTTGGTCAGGACAATCAAATCAGAGAAGGAGCGTCCTGGGTGAACCTGGACTGTATCTTCAGGGAGGGCGCGGCGGTTGGGTGCCACGCGCCGTACATAGCCTTTGAGAGTGTATTGCACGAGCCATGGATTATCAGCAATGAGGTCAGTCACGGGCGCGAGTACAGGACGAGCCTGAGTCAAGCGTGTCCGCCGTGCGTCTGCAAATTTCTTTTTGAGGGTGAGGAGGTCTTTTTTGAGAAATGCCCAGAGTTTTTTGCGGTCATTGAGTAGAGCTGTCAGTTCTTTGACTTGTTTTTCCCAGCGTTCAAATTCAGTTTGCAGATTGCGTTGATCAAGGCGGGTCAAGCGACGCAAGGGCATTTGCAAAATATGATCGGCTTGGGTCGCACTTAGATCAAAAGCTTCTTGGAGAGCGCGCAGCGCCTGAGGTGTATCATCAGCTGCCAAGATCAAGGGCACAGCTTGCGGCAAGTTAGCTAAAACCCGTAAAGAACCTGCTAGTAAGTGAACTTTTTCTTGGGCTTGCTCTAGGTCATAACCCAAACGCCGAATCAAGGTTTCTAACCGAAAATCAAGAAAATGCTGTAGTAAATTTTTGAGTGGCAGTAGCTCGGGTTTGCCATTGACAATCGCTAGCTGAATAATGCCAAAATTATCTTGTAAGGGTGTATGGCGATAGAGTTGGTTAAGAATGAGTTCCGTATTGGCATCTTTTTTGAGTTCGAGCACGATACGAACCCCAGCCCGGTTGGACTCGTTACGCAGGTCACTGATCCCGGTGATGCGCTCTTCATTAACGAGTTCGGCAATTTTGACCGTGAGCGTCTCGATACTAACTTGATAGGGCAACTCCCGAATTACTAAGGCTTGCTTGGCACGGCTGCGGTCACGCAGGGTCTCAAGCTCAACCGTACCGCGTAGGGTAATCGTGCCACGTCCGGTGCGATAGGCGTCCACAATGCCCTCAGTCCCGACGATTTCACCCCCTGTCGGGAAATCCGGACCCGGAATATGGGTCAGTAACTGTTCGAGGCTCAAGTCTGGCTGGTCAATCATGGCCACCAAACCATCAATGATTTCGCTTAAATTATGGGGTGGAATATTGGTTGCCATGCCAACTGCGATACCATTGGCGCCATTGAGTACCAAAAAAGGTAACCGAGCTGGTAAAACCCGCGGTTCTTGCATCGAGTCATCAAAATTTCCCTGAAATTCCACCATGGGTTCGCCGACTTCTTGCAGTAACCCTTCAGCGGCAATCGGGGATAAGCGGCTCTCGGTATAGCGCATCGCCGCTGGTGGGTCATTATCTAAGGAACCAAAATTACCATGGCCTTCAATGAGTGGATAGCGAGAAGCAAAATCTTGAGCTAAGCGTACCAAGGCATCATAGACAGCTGTATCGCCATGAGGATGATATTTACCTAAGACATCGCCGACGACTCTGGCACATTTACGGAAAGGCCGATCAGGGTTAAGCCCTAGCTCGTGCATCGCAAACAGAATACGCCGGTGTACAGGTTTGAGGCCATCACGCACATCCGGTAGCGCCCGCCCGACAATTACGCTCATCGCGTATTCGAGGTAAGAACGCTGCATTTCGGTTTGTAGCGATGTAGCGACAATCTGACCGATCGGGGTGGTCATAGCTGGTGTGACGGAAAACAGGTCATACCATATATAGCCCGTAATCTCCCCCCTTGGCGAAAGAGCCGCTACAAAAAATAAATCACTCGGTTTCACTAAAGCTGCAAACTTAACTATGTGACGAAGAAGTTTAGCTGCCAGATCCCGTAAATCAACGCCTAAGCATCTTGAGCCCCCGTAAAACCCGCAAATGTGTTGCAAGGCACACTCAAACACAATAAGAAATGTAAAAATAATCTTGTGTAAAGCTGCATCTGGAGAAAGCATGAGTTCCTCTCAAACCCAAACCCCTAGCCGCCAAGAAGTAATCGCACAAGCATCTGACGCTAGCCGTGAGGCTCAAATTCGGGAACAATTGGCAGTAGTTTTCCAAGATATGCGTCAGTACGCAGAAAAACTAGCTATCCCCACCAAATAAAAAAGACTTACTTGCTGGTTTGGGTACGCTATATCTAAGATAGTTTTGTTAACTTGAGCCAGTTTGATGGATATCTCTCGCCGCTTTAGCTTACCGCCTGCCTGGGAAAGCCGCCTTTATCTATGGCGTGATTTTGATCTAGGATTACTTTTGTGTCCGTTGCTGCTACTGGCTGTAGGCGCGGTTGCAATTTTGAGCACTGACCCACGCCAGACTGATTTTTCGGCTCAATTAGTAACTGGCCTAATTGCCGCAGCGGGTGCCGTACTGCTCTCTTGGTTTTCCTATGGGTGGTTGCGTGCTTGGGTTTGGTGGATCTATGGCATCGCGAATGTTTTGCTACTGTTAGTTACATTTTCGGGACGTTCAGCACTCGGAGCACAACGTTGGCTAGATATCGGTGGCTTTAGTTTTCAGCCTTCAGAGTTTGCGAAGTTAGCCGTAATTTTTGTGTTAGCC
Source organism: Gloeobacterales cyanobacterium (assembly GCA_038226175.1). Taxonomy (GTDB): domain Bacteria; phylum Cyanobacteriota; class Cyanobacteriia; order Gloeobacterales; family Anthocerotibacteraceae; genus JBBRQP01. Next base: position 52,669 of record JBBRQP010000006.1, on the reverse strand, counting down.
CACTATATCCAGCGTCATCCCATCACAAAATTTGTTGAGATCGTGCCGGTCTTAGCCTTAGTTGCCGTACCGGGATTATTGGTATTTAAGCAACCAGATTTGGGAACAGCCTTAGTTTTTGGGGTGATTACGCTTGTCATGCTTTATTGGGGTGGCGCAAAATTTAGTTGGCTAGTTTTGCTAGTCTCACCCTTGATTGCAGCTATTGTCTTTAGTCTATGGGTGCCTCTATGGATGGGTTGGGTTGGGTTGATCGGGTTTTTGGCATGGCGTTCGCTCGATCGTAATCCGGCATTGATGCTCACCGTAGTCGTGATTAATCTGCTCTCCGGTGGACTTGGGCAAACCCTTTGGCATGTGCTCAAACCCTATCAACAAATGCGCTTGATTATTTTTCTTGACCCAAAACTTGATCCTTTGGGCGCGGGGTATCACATTATTCAGTCTCAGGTCGCTATTGGGGCGGGGCAATTTTGGGGACGGGGTCTTTTTGCAGGAAGTCAAACACAGCTTAATTTCATTCCAGAACAGCATACAGATTTTATTTTTTCAGCTATTGGTGAAGAACTAGGTTTTATTGGAGCAGCAGTTTTGCTAACTTTATTTGCTCTGATGCTTTGGCGCTTAATTACCATTGCTCAAAATGCCCAAGATGGTTTTGGGTCGCTGCTGGTCATGGGAATTTTTGCTGTATTTTTATTTCAAACTGTCATTAATATCGGTATGAATGTGGGTATTGCGCCCGTCACTGGGATTCCGCTACCTTTTGTTAGTTTTGGGCGCTCGGCTCTGCTGACTAATTTCTTCTCGATTGGTCTGGCCTTATCGGTCGGCATGCAGCGTAAACGTAACTTTACCTGATGCTAATCTTTTGCTAACGCTTGAACAGGTGTTAGTGCCGGGGGATTGCTTAAGATCAGACCGAGAATTACAACGAGTGCCGCCAAGCCGCGACTGAGAGTTAGGGGTTCATTATGCAACCAACTCGCCAATAGCAAGGTCACTACTGGTACCAAATAAGAAGGCAAAGTTGCCGCACTCAGGGTGGTCTTACTCAGCGCATAAAAATAAGCGGTATAGCCAATGCCTGATGCAAATAAAGCTAAGTAAAGCAGCGCGAGCCAAGCCTGAGCAGACAGATGAATTTGGTAAGGATGCCAAAACCATTCCCCTAGAGCCAATGGGATCAACATGATGGCTCCGACGGCAAAACTATAGCCGACATTGAGTATCGGATCTAACCTGCCTGAAGTTTTTTTGCCCACCAGCCCAGCGACCACGCTACTGAGCATCGCCAAGACCATTAGGCTATCCCCACGAGGATTTGAAAGTGATAAGGCTTGACCTGCCAAGACCAACCATAATGACCCTCCTGTGGCGATAGTCGCACCAATCCATTGTCGGGTTGTCATCTTCTCGCCTAGGAAGTGACGCGCTGCAATCAAGGTTCCCACGGGAATTAAGCCAATAATCACGCTGGCATTGCCTGAGGAAGTTAGTTTTAAGGCAACATTTTCAAAGGCAAAACAAAGAGTTACGCCCAAAAAACCGTAAGTTAATACCCCTGACCAGTCCGAACGCGCTGGGGTCATAACTTTGCCCGCTCGGATAAACGCTACACTTAGTAACACTGTTGAGGCAATCACAAAGCGCATCAATGCTGCCACTAAGGGCGTAATTTCTGCGATAAGAAGCTGAGTTGCTAAAAATGACCCGCCCCAGATCACAACGGCAAACCATAGAGCTGCCCAGCCCGTTATATTCATCCCTTCGGATTTATCCGTCATTGTGACCCTCGCACCCGCCTTCCACCTTAACCTCAAATATCCTGCTTATCTAGAGCCTAAATCTTGCTAAACTTTGATTCAGTTTTTCTTGTTACTCTAATCCTGGAGCATTGTTATGACCAAATATGTACTTTGGGGCTCTTACTGCCCAGATGTGCTCGAACATCGCGCTCCCCATCGCCAAGCACATCTTGATCGCCTGAGTCTGCTTAAGCGTTCTGGGCAATTGATTACTATCGGTCCAACCCAAGACTTAAGTAAAGTATTCGGGATCTATGAAGCCCCGAGTATTGAGGTTGCACGGCTGTTAGTCGAAGAAGACCCTTATTGGATCAACAAAGTTTGGACAGAGTATACTTTGCAGGAATGGATTCAAGCCTTTTGAGCTAATGACCATTAACCACAGGCACCGTGAAATAAAAGCTGGTACCTACATCAAGTTGGCTCTCAACACGCACCATACCGCCTTGGATTTCGACGAGTTTTTTGACAATAGTTAGCCCAATGCCACTGCCGCCCGTCTCACGGGTACGCGAATGATCAGAGCGCCAAAAGCGTTCAAAGAGATGGGGCATATCTTCTGGAGCAATCCCGGTACCAGTATCTTGGATGGCAACTTCGACAAAATCTCCTTTGACTGTAGCCCTAAGTTGAATTTTTCCCTGGGTCGTATGGCGTAGGGCGTTGCTCAGTAAGTTTAGTAAAATTTGCTCAACCCGTTCGGGATCAGCGAATATTGTAGGCAAATAGTCACCGATTTGGCTTTCTAAGATCGGTCCATCGTCGAGCATTTGAACGCTAAATTTTTGCAGAACATTTAGACAAAGCGGTTTGAGGGCAAAGGGCTTGACCTCGAGGGGTAAATAGCCCGCCTCAGCTTTGGAGAGTTCTTGTAGACTTGTAACCAATTTGCGCAGACGCCGAGTCTCTTGGTTTAAGCGGTCATAAATTATGGGATCCGCTTGGATCGAGCCATCTTGTAAGCCTTCGAGATAACCTCCGATCACCGTGAGTGGCGTACGTAGCTCGTGGGCCAAGTCAGCGACTAGTTCTTGACGGCGTTTCTCGATTTCCTGAATACTATTGGCAAGAATATTGAAACTAGTGATCAGTCGGTCTAGTTCGGGAATGCCGATTGGGGTAATACGATGCTGAAAATTACCTGCTGCAAACTCAGCTGTACCTTTTTGAATCGCCGTTACTGGCTCGACAATACGCCGACTTACAAATAAGCTCAAGCCCACACCCAAGGGTAAACTCAGAGCTAAAGCCCATAGCGACCCTGTGATCCAAGCATAGGCAAAGCCATCACGTAATTCTTTTTCAACGAGTTGGATTTCGGGGCGGGCAATATGTAGAGATTTGAGATGTTGATCAAAGTAAACTGGTGCAATACGCCAGCCCACCACAAACCCTGCAGCCAGAGAAAGTATTACCACTACCAAAAAAGCCAAAAGTAGGCGTGAGCGCAGACTAAGGCGTTGCTTCATGGGGTTTTCCATCGACAAATTTATACCCAACCCCGGTTACAGTTTGTAAAAATTTAGGCTGAGTCGAGTTGTATTCTATTTTTTTGCGCAGGCGGGCAATGTGCGTATCTACTACCCGTTCATCCCCAAAAAAATCATCCCCCCACAAGCGCTGGATCAGTTGCTCACGCGTCCAGACGCGCTGGAGTTGTCCCAAAAACGTCATCAGTAAATCAAATTCTAACGTAGTAAGTTCGAGGCTCTCCGTACCGCGTTGAGCGGTACGGCTTTCGATATCCATCGTAAAATGTTGTGATTGGAGTGTGGGAATTTTGTTGGCTCCTTGACGCTGCGAACGTCGTAGTAAAGCCCGTAAGCGTGCAACCAATTCGCGGGGGCTAAATGGTTTGACCATATAATCATCAACCCCAGTCGAAAGACCAATGATCTTATCTACTTCTTGATCCCGTGCTGTCAGCATCAAAATATAAGGGTTATTGCCTTGGGGTGCTGTACGGATACGCTGACAAACCTCAATGCCATCTAGGCCAGGGAGCATCCAGTCGAGGATAATCACATCAGGTTGTTGCTCCTGATAGGCTTTGACCCCGCTAATGCCATTGTGCGTAAACCTGATCTTGAAGCCTTCTTGGGTCAGCACAGTTTCGAGTAAGCCACAAATCTGCTTGTCATCTTCAATAACTAAGATATCCATGACCTGTGCTCGTAGGCTCCATCTTCGATTGTAGGTTTAGTTACACACATCTTAGAGTAGGTAATCAAAAAAACCACGATAGTGACTGCTAAAGTAAGGGCATCATTATCGCATGCTCATGTTTCCGACCCAACGTTGGCATATCACATCGCCGCGCCCTCAGGCGGCGCGTACCTTGGCTTTATCTCTTAAGATTTCTCCTTTACTAGGACAGATATTACTTAATCGGGATCTAGAAAGTACTGAGGCGGCAGAGATATTTTTTGAGCCTCAGGGTTGGCAATTACCTGATCCCCTTGTCGAATTTGACGATCTAGCCGCCTGTGTGGCGCGCCTACATCAAGCCCTGCGTCAGCAAGAAAAAATCGCAATTTGCGGAGACTACGACTGTGATGGCATGACCAGCACGGCACTGTTAATTCGGGCTTTTAAATTATTGGGCTTGCCTGAAGTCCATTATGAAATCCCCAGCCGCCTTAAAGAAGGCTATGGCGTCAATGAACGGATTATCCGAGATTTGGCAGCGGCGGGTTATCGCGTACTGATTACGGTCGATAACGGCATTAGTGCGCTGGCTCCGTTGCGTCTAGCTCAAGAGTTGGGACTAGATGTGATCATCACTGATCACCATGACTTACCCCCTGTCTTACCGCCAGCTGTGGGCATTCTCAATCCCAAATTGATCCCAGAAACCTCGCCTTATCACAGCCTAGCGGGTGTGGGCATGGCCTATATCTTGGCTGTCGAATTAGCCGCAACTCTAGGGCGTAAAGATGCGCTGACGGAGCCTTTGCTGGAATTGTTTACGCTAGGTACCGTAGCGGATATGGCTCATTTGACAGGCGTTAACCGCGCTTGGGTCAAACGGGGTCTAAAACTGCTTCCCCTTTCCCAAAATCCCGGCATTCAGGCGCTGATGCTAGTAGGCGGGTATAATAGCGAACTCAATGGCCTAAATCCCGAAGCGATTGGCTTTGGCCTCGGGCCACGGATTAATGCCGTCGGGCGTATTGGCGATCCTGAGCTGGTGATTACGCTACTGACCACTGATGACCCCGCAGTCGCCCTAGAGCGTGCTCAAGCCTGTGACCAACTTAACCGCGAACGCCAAGCCATGCTCAAACAGATGGAACTTGAAGCTAAGGAATTGCTGGCAGAACTAGCTCTAGACCTAGGGCAACAGCGGGTTTTGGTGCTGGCTAAAGAGGGCTGGCATCCAGGCTTGGTCGGCTTGGTTGCCTCAAGAGTCAAAGATAAAACTGGCTGTCCAGCCTTTGTCGCGGCGATCACCGAAGACCAGGTACGTGGTTCCGCGCGCGGTATTCCTGAATTTAATGTCTTTGAAGCACTTTGTTATAGTCATGACTTTTTAGAACATTTTGGTGGACATCCGATGGCGGGAGGATTTAGTTGTACTCATGCACAGTGGCCCGGGTTTCAGGCGAAATTAATTGAATTTGCCCAACGCGAACTTGAGCCAGACCATATTCGGCCTCTGGTAGAAGTTGATGTGCAAGCGGGTCTCCATGAGCTTTCCCTCGATTTATTCGAGGAGTTGGAGCGCTTTCAGCCCTGTGGTCTACGTAATCCTGAGCCACTGTTTTGGAGCGCTCAAGTCAAAATCTTAGAGCAGCAACTCATGGGTAAAAACAACGAACATATGCGTTTGATGATTGCGCAAGGTTCCCACAAACTCAAGGTAGTGGCATGGCAATGGGGCGACTATTACCCTTTACCTGACGTATTAGATATTGCGTACAAACTCAAGGACAATGTCTATCAAGGCCGTCGTACGCTCCAGCTTGATTTGCAAGGGGTAAGATTACCGATTTTGGGGTTACAACTGCAGCTCTCGCGCCCCGAGCAGTCTTGGGACTGCAGATTACTGGCACCTGATCCTGCTGACGCATTAGCTTATGTGCAAGCCTTAGCCCAAACTGAGACTGTTTTGCTCTATGGCTACAACCGCCCTGCCCTGTCTCATCCTAATGTGACCCTTGATCGGCCTGAGTCTGGCAAAACTTATACCCATCTGGTTTATTGGACCCAGCCGCCCTCTGCGATCCATCATCAGTGGTTGACGCGTTGCATTAAGCCACAGCAGGTACATCAACTTTTGGAGCCAGTTACCTATCTTTCTTGGTCTGATCTGCTGAGCTGCCTAGAAACGATGACGGCTGATCAAACCAAACCCCTGAATCTACTGGCTCTAGCCCAACAATATTGGCTCTCACCGAGCTGTCTGCTGGCTGGCCTACAAGAATTGCGATTGGGTTTACACCTTGTGGCTGAAGCTGATTGGGGTGTGGCCTATGTTGATTTGAGGGCTTGGTATAGTGGTCTTTTGCCCCTGACACCCATGAAAACTCGTAAGGTACAGCCCAATCGGCGACTGTTTTAAGTAGCTTATAGCTACCAAAATCCCGAGATGATCCTAACTACAACAAATCCTGAAAACGCGGGTCTTGGATCAAGATTTTGACGATTTGTTTGATATCCTGAGTACGGTCTTTTTTGACGATCAACGTAACATTACCATCACGAATTACCACATGATCTTCGAGGCCAATCGTGACAATCACTTCTTTGGTATCACTGGCATAGAAGATATTGCCAGTTGTATCAATACCAATATGTTGGGCGAGCGTCACATTTTCTTGCTCACCGCGATGCAAGCGTTCGAGCGCGTTCCAATCTCCGAGGTCATCCCAGCCAAAAGCTACTGGTAAGACACAGGCTTTATCAGTTTTTTCCATCAGCGCATAGTCCAAGCTGACCTTAGGTAAACTGCCATAACAAGCCAAACTTTGTTCGACAAGCGGTTGGGTTATCGTCGGTGCGTGGGTCTCAAATTCACGCCACATCACTCCTGCCGGACAGATAAAAATACCGCTATTCCAAAAAAACTGTTCGCTATCTACAAATTCTTGTGCCAGTTCACGTTGGGGTTTTTCGGTAAAGCGTCTGACCCGATAGGCGGCCTGAGCCTGAGCCCCAAAATCACCAATCAGTTCGCCCTGCTCAATATAGCCATACCCTGTACTGGGATAATCGGGGGTAATCCCCAAAGTCACAATAACCTGCTCCTTAGTTGCGACCTCGACCGCTGCGAGCAGAGCTTGCTGGAAACCCGCCTGGTCGGCAATCCAGTGGTCTGCTGGGAAAAAACCAAGAATCGCCTCTTCGCCGTAGTGTTGCAACAGGTGATAAGTCGTCCAGGCTACGGCAGGTGCGGTGTCGCGTCCCTCAGGTTCTGCCAAAAGTTGGGCTGGCACAAGTTGTGGTAGCATCTGCTGAATACTTGCACATAATGCGTCTGTGGTCACGACCCAGAGGTGCTCCCAGCCGCCAGCTAGGGGTAATAAGCCAAGAGCGGTATTCTCTAATAAACTACGCCCACTACCATCCAAACTCAATAATTGCTTAGGGCGTACCCGACGGCTCAAGGGCCAAAACCGTTCGCCTTTACCGCCAGCTAAAATCACAGGAATGAGCGAAAAATTGTTCATTTAGCAGACATAATGTAAAAATCATCATGATACTAACATACAAATGAAAAGGTGAATCTCTGGCATGAGCACTACTACTTTCTTTTAGTTATCAGTGAGTAGGTCTACCACAACTTAATTAACTGACAACGCGTCTAGTTTCACGCCATTAAATTAACACTATAGATAAGCAACTAATCTTCAAATAAAGCATAGGGACTCTGACATTTGCGCACATAGGCGACGCGGGCTAGAGCTTCTGGATTATGCCGACGCGTCCACATCACCCAACGCCAACCCAGATAAGTCACAGTGCGGGCGATCTTTTCTGGTAGCGGATGCCCAGTGAGCGGCTGACTCAGCGTATTGGCTGCTGTGGTCTCTTTGAGTAATTGCGGGAAATAGTCCTGAAGCCAGAGGTTGCGCGCGAGCAGTTGCTGATAATAGTCAAGGCCAACTAAAGGCTGACTCAAGAGCAACTCTAAGGCCATCGCGCCATCTTGTCGCATAAAAGGCCGGGTGTCACTATCGCACCAGATCACATTAACACTCATCAATTTGGGTAAAAATAGCCGACGTGTATGCGCATCTAGCGGACGTTGGCGATGGGCAAAACTAAAACTCAGTGCCAGCAGATTAGCCATCAAATAGGTCGTATAGCGCGAGCCATCACTTACGAAAAGATTAAAATCCACGTCATCAGAAGCCACAAAACCACCACTACTCATCGATCCCGCTAGGGTAATACATTGGATTTGCGGACAATGACGCTGCAAACTCTCGGTGTAGGCTACGACCGCTGGCCAGTAGCGTAACTGATGCTGGTGATGGTGATCTTGCCTAAACTGACAGCGTTCTAAGAAACTCGCTGAGACATCACGGGCATGAACAAGGTCACCACTCAGGCACAAGTCATCCATTTCTTCTAGGCTTTGGCGTATATCCTGTATCTCGACTGTACCGCCGACTAGCCAGCGCGCTAGTTGGGCGATAGTTACGGCATAGCCCCGTTGTTGCAGTAGGGCAACAGTGAGTAAAAGGCGTTCGGGTAGGGTCTGGGCTTGGGAACACGTGGTCATAGCTGGCATTGTAGAGTTGATGGGGATCAAGGAGCTAGCGGTTAAAAGATGAATTTTTGTAACGCAAGTGCCAAAGATCAGGGCACATAAAGTGTACAATAGTTAATGTTCTCCCTGCACGGCGGCGCAAAGCCATGACTGTAATTACCGAAGCTCCTACCTACTGGTTATGGCGTGGGCAAAAAATTTATTACTGTCAGGCTGGTGAAAAGGGCAGTCCGATTTTGTTGATTCATGGGTTTGGGGCTTCGACGCGTCACTGGCGTTATAACATTCCTGCTTTAGCCCAAGAGCATCGGGTGTGGGCGGTTGATTTACTGGGCTTTGGTCAATCAGCCAAACCAGATTTACACTATGATGGCGACCTCTGGCGCGATCAATTACGAGATTTTTGTCGTGAAGTGATTGGGGAGGCAGTGGTGGTGGTCGGTAATTCGCTCGGCGGCTACGCGGCTTTGACCCTCGCGGCGGATCATCCCGAATTAGTCCGCGCTCTGGTGTTACTTAATGGCGCAGGCCCCTTTGAAGATAGTCTAGAAGGGCAAACTATCCAATCTCTAATTGGTACGGCTGTCCAAGGCATCTTCCGGCAACGCTGGGCTAGTAATCTCTTATTTGAATATGTTCGTTCCCCCCAAAATATTCGTAAAACTCTGCTCCAAGTTTATAAAGACCCCCGTAATGTCAATGATGAGCTGGTTCAAGATATTTATGCCCCTTCCTGTGATCCTGGCGCAGCGCAAGTATTTGCCCGGGTGTTTAGTTCACCTCAAGGTCGAACCCTCGATACACTTCTCAAAAAACTACACGTGCCTTTACTGTTGTTGTGGGGTGAGCTTGACCCCTGGATGACTACAGACCGAGCTGATAAATTTTGTCAGATCTACCCCACCGCTGAACGGGTCTCTTTGCAAGCTGGTCATTGTCCCCATGATGAGTGTCCGGATCAAGTTAATGCGGCCTTGCTGACTTGGATAGCCAAATTAGCTTCAGTTTCTCAGGAGTAAGCTTGTGTTTGCGAGCATCGTTGTTTATACCAAGCCTGATTGTCCCCTTTGTCATGGGTTGATCCAAAAGCTGCGTTCTTTGCCCGCTGTTCCTGAATTTAAACTCGAGCTACGTGACATCACGACTTGTGAGGAATGGCAAGCCCGTTATCAATTTAGTATTCCGGTACTGATCGTGAATGGACGCTCTTTTCCGCGCCCTGCCCCTCAGGTTTCGCCAGAGCGTCTAGCTTTGCTACTCAAACCAGCGCTCGAAAACCCACCGTGTTTGTCGAGCAGTAGCTAACTAAATAGGGCAGATTTGTTATGTAGTATTATTGAACGTAACGCAATCTATGTTCTTTTGCGATAGGAACTAATTATGACCACTCTGTTGCAGACCCATACCCAGTTAACCCTTGCGGAGGTTTTGGCTATGCCCGAGACCAAACCTGCGGCTGAATTTAGCAACAGTTATATTGGGGAGAAGCCTAGGCCATGCCACGTGATCAACAAGGCTAAGTGGCAAATATTGTTAGCCTGCTGCCTGATTGGGTAATTGGGATTTTATCTGCCGATCAGTCTTTGACGCGGGTCACGAATAAAGTAATATTTTGTACCCACTTAACCTGGATGATGGATCCTCAAGAACACCTACCTAGGGCTCATTTTGCAGCCGCAACACCAACCAAAAAGTAAGGAAGGTCATGATCTAGTATCAGCTTTACTACAATTACCGAGCTTTTTGGTTAACTAAAAGTATGGTTACCTCTACAAGCACCGCTCTCTCTCAAATAGTTAGCTACTTATGAGGCTCAAAGGCCATTTTTATGACGAATTGCACAGGTTAATTTTTCTACCAAAGCAAGTTTCAACTGCTCAAAATACGTAGCAGTATCTTCTAGACCTGCCGAACGGGCATAGCGCATCAGTGGATCGACCAACCAAGATTCGGTAGGTGTGACTTCTGGAGACAAAATTCCTAGGCGCAAGCGTAGGCCAACCCATTGCAAACTAGAAGGTACATGACCATGATGAGGTTGGCTGACAGTAATGAGATGGGTGTAGAGTCGGTCAATAGTCTCTTCGGCTGGATAGGCTTTGACGGCTTGACCAACGCGCAGGACGTGACCTATCAGTTCTTTAATCTGAATTGCATGAGCAGGAACTAGCACCTCGCCTACGGTCAATAAACAAAAATTCCCTAGCTCATCAATGGCATAGAGTTGACCGAGTAGATTACACACAAGATTGAGCAAGGCTTTATCAAACTCCAAACGGGTCGGTGAACGATCCGTGGCTAATTCAAACCAACCGCCGTGGGCGCACAAAACTTGGGCACAGCGTTCTCTTAGCTGAAGGTCTCCGCCAGCCAAACGGGTCAGACCACTAGGTCCTGGACGATAGAGGGTATTAGCTCCCGAACCCTCACGCACCCCGGTTTGAATAGTCACGCCCCGCATCAGATGACCAACAATCTTGGGCATCAGCTCAGGCCAAAGGTCGGGCAATTGTCCAAAAAGTGTCCCTTCTTCGAGTTTCTCAATAAAAAATTGGCGAACTCGCTGAAAATAAATGCCATTGGCACAGAGCACTACACAGGGAAAAGGTAGATTTTTGGTGGTTAATTGACCGCGCTCGTGAATCTCAATGAGCAACTGTACACAAGCCGTAATCACCTCAAGGAGCTGATCGGGATTGGGGCAAACTAAGAGCACTTCTGGAAGCGTACCGCGCTGATAACATGTCAGCAAATCTGGTTGCACAATGGCCTGCGTAGATAGGCGTTGGCAGACCTGGTCATCGGGCACTATTTGCAGATATCCTACTTCTTGGAGCATTTTGGCACTAGCGGAACCTTGGCGTTCGATAAAACTAACCCCGCCACTCAAGTCCGCGAGGTGTCCGGTCAAATGATAAAAAAAACTGACACCCAAAGCTCCTGCCGGTAAAATGCCGATGTTGCCCGGACGTATCACTTAAGCCTCCGTCAAGCAATCAAGTACCTGACGTGCTTTGGCAATATTCGAGACTTTGACCACTAAGCGGGTTTTTTCACCAACCCGATGGACACTGCCATAGACAAAATCAATATTTAACTGAGCGGCGGCAAGCGCTTGACTGACTAGAGCCAGTGTCCCAAGTTTGTCAGTCAAATCTAAGACCAAGACATCAGCTTCGACCACGTGATAGCCAGCGGCTACTAAAAGCTGTTTACAATTGGTTGGGTCACTGGTGATCAAGCGAATAAAGGCTTGTTCGATATTGTCTACTAAAGCCAGCGCTTCGATATTGATATGTTCGTCTGCGAGCAAGGTCGTGATATCGGCAAGGCGACCCGGTTGGTTTTGGAGGACAACGGTGAGTTGACGTTGGATAGTGTAGAGCATCAGGGCTTCTCGTGGGACAAGGGTTTTAGGGGCTGAAGTAGGGTATTATCGGCAGGCAAATTTAAGGGTTGGCTATCGACCTTGCTTAGCACAGACATTAGACCATTCAATGACCCAGAGATACTATTAGGATCCATAAACATAACTTTGCTACTGGGACTTTGACCGACTTTTTGGGTGGTGTCGAGATAATTTTGAGCCAAATAAAACTGCAATGCCTCACGGGCTGCAGGGTAAGTATCAAGCGTAGAGGCGATAGTTTGTAGGGCTTGAGCCACGCCTTCGGCACGCAGGAGCTGTTGTTTCTTTTCGGCTTCAGCGGCAATTAAGGAGGACTGAGCCGTACCTTCGGCACTATTGATCTTAGATTGTTTGTCGCCTTCGGAGTTAAGAATTACGGCACGCTTATTACGTTCTGCTGCCATTTGTAATTCCATAGAGTCAAGCACTGTGCGCGAAGGCGTGATATTTTTGACCTCAACTCGGGTAACTTTGATGCCCCAAGGGTCGGTAGCTTCGTCGAGTTGGGTAAGTAAAATCTGGTTGATCTCAGCGCGTGAGGAAAATGTTTCATCAAGTTCCAACTTGCCAATCTCTGAGCGCAAAGCGGTCAGTACGAGATTGACTAAAGCTGCTCGGATATCGGCTACGGCATAACAGGCGCGTTCTATATCGACAATGCGCCAGTAGAGAATAGCATCAGCTTCGAGGGAGACATTATCGCTAGTGATGCATTTTTGCGGTTGTACATCCAAAACTTGTTCTTTGGTGGTTTCTCGATAGGCCATCCGGTCAAGTAGCGGGATCAAAAAGTGTAAGCCTGGCTCCCAACGTGCATGAAATCGCCCTAGCCGCTCTACTAAGGTCTGATCACCCTGATTGACAATGCGCGCACTACTGCCTAATACTGCCAAACCCAATCCCCCCAGAATCAAAAGCAACACATCCATGGCCCAACTCCTTTACTGAATGAGATTCATCGGCATCACGTTCAAAATATTACCGTCACGTCCGACCACCAAAACTTCTTGCTCGGGGTCAATGGTCACATCCGGGAGCGTACATCGCGCGTTCCAAGTGGTGCCGCCCATGCTGACGCGCCCTAATTGTCCGGGGACGATCGCTTGAACTGTGCGGGCGCGGTCTTGGCGTGATAGGGGATCGCGGTAGGTTTTGGGCGTAAAATATTGGCGAGCCGCCCAAAATAAGAGTCCTGACATCAAAACTAATAATAGAATTTGCCCTGGCAACCAAGGAATCACTAAACTCAAAAAAGCTACCCCAATAGCCGCAATGCCCACGGCTCCTGCCACCTGAAATGGGGTAAAAAATTCAATGACCAACAACCCCAAGCCACCAATCAACCACCAGACTGTAGGGGAAAACTTCATAGTGTATGAGTGACTTACCAGAGGTTCTTTTTTATCTTAGCAGATGGAGTTTTGGGGGATTTTGGCAGCAGAAATTATAAAAAACTTACGGTGAAACAGAAGGACAACTGTAACAATAAATTGATCGCAAAAGTAAAAACCTCACAAATTCTTTTGAAGCCTTTGGCAATCAGTGATCCAATCTTAATGTGAACTATCCTTGATCCCGCAGCCAAAAATTACACTTGAGTTCACTGCGGTTTACACTTATTTTATTATTTATTTGCAAAATCGCTCAAGATATGCATAACTAGAATTTACGTAATTTTGCCTAAATTTAAAATTGTATTTTGATAATTAGGCAGACTAAAAATAAAAATCTTATTCGATCAAATCAAAAAGTAAAACTCTCTCTAGCAAGCTATCTTAGCCAATTATAAAAATTTTAATAATTACATATTTAGTGTATATAAATTATTAATTTGGTCAAAAACTCAGTGGTATCTATTAGGTCAATGTATTTTGTGAGACATTTTGTTAGTGAGTATACGTAGTTTTGTTCTTCGTTGAACCTAATGGGATTAAATAGCGACTAAAGAGTGACTTTAAGGGGAAATTGTGAGAAATTTACGTGCATTGGGAATGAATACAAGAGCATGGTTACTGGCAGGCTTACTCGCTTGGGCTGGATCAGGATCGGTTTTAGCCGCTTCCTTAAATTTCAGCTTTACCTTAGATAAGACCTATACGACAAGTGCCGGAGCTTATCGTACTGATGGGACTTTGGTTAAAACTTTGTGGCGCAAGGTGAGCTATGGAGCAGGCAGCCATAGCGCGACTTGGAATGGCACTGATGATAGTGGTGGACAAGTCGCCAGTGGTACTTATCAAATTCGCGTACTCTATCACAACGTCAACTATGTCTGGCAAGGCGTGATTGGTAACACTTCTGATAATGAAACCGGAACTAGTGTCCATCGCGCGCTGTTGCCTATGAATGGTATGGCAATTGATGGCACCAACGGATTTTATACCGTTGGCTACAACGAAGGTCAGCCCGGTCTGCACAGTTTTAGCACCAACACGCCCCAACAACAGCTTGATATCGCCCATGGTGATTACAAAAGTGCGTTTAATTATGTAGCAACGGATGGACAGCGGGTTTATTATGCCAACTCGGGTACAGGCTACGATGCCAGCAGTTGGGTGGTTGCCTTTCAGGTGAGTGACAAATCAGAATACGCTTTTCCTAATGGCGTGGTGCAAGGGACGGGGATTTATGACCCTAACTACTGGAATAACGTAATTGACAAAGACGGGAGTAGCCCGACTACAGGTCTTGCTGTCCAAAAATCCGGCACTATCTTAGCGGTAGCGCACGGGAGTGCTAATCAAGTGCGTCTCCTTGACAAAAATGGCGGAAACTTGCTGCGTACCATTTCTGTAACCAATCCCCAAGGTCTGGCGATGGCACCCAATGGCGATCTTTGGGTGATCTGTGATGTCAGTGGTAAAACGGTGGTGCAGCGGTACACCAATCTGGGCAGTAATCCCACGGTAGCGGCAACCGTAAACACAGTAGCGATACCGCTTGCTGTCGCCGTTAGTCCACAAACCAATGATTTAGTTTTAATTGCTGATGGAGCCACCCATCAAGTCAAAGCCTTCAACAGTGCAGGAGCCAGCCTCTGGACTTACAGCAAACTAGGTGGCTATGCTCAAGGTCCTACCGTTAGCCCAGATAAACTTTGGTTTAAGCCTGTTAATACCCCGCTGACGTTTTTGAGCGTGTTAGCAGATGGTTCGTTTTGGGTATATGACAGCGGTAACTACCGCGCCTTACACCTCAGTGCCAGCCGTCAGTATATCGAGAACATCATGTTTTTGAAGGCTAATCGGGTCGCAACCGTCGATGTCAACAATCCAAGCCGTGTCTTTAGTGAATGCCTCGAATTTAAAGTGGATTACAGCAAATCCCTTGGCGGTACCAATGGTTCCTGGAATCTAGTCAATAACTGGTGCTATGGTACGCCTTACCAAAATCTAGTAGATTCTGGTTTCTCTCAAGTAGCGACGCTAAGTAATGGACGCACTTATGGCATGTATGACCGTCTAGAAGGCGGCGGCACGACCGATTTGGTTGAGCTTAATCCCAATCCCCCAGCAGTAGCGCAAGCACCCTTACGCATCCGCGTCGGTGGTGATTCCTATGTCGATAGCCAAAACCAGAGCTGGTCGCCTGAATACGCCTACACCAGTGGCAATCTCTTGCCAACGGATAATCAAATTGCGAACACTGCTGATCAGCCGCTATTTCGTGCTGAGCGTTATGGGCCTAACTTCTTCTACAAAATTCCAGTGGAGTCTGGAACTTATACGCTAACGCTCAATTTTGCCGAGTTAAATTTTAATGGTACAGGTCAGCGTAAATTTAATGTCAATGTCGAGGATCAACCGATTCTCACTAACTTCGATGTAGTTGCTGCTGCTGGTTCAGCTAATACCGCTGTGAGCCGAACTTTTCCGGTGACGATTACCGATGGTCTGTTTAATCTCAATTTTGCAGGGGTGGTCAACGATGCAACTATCGGGAGCTTTTCACTATTGCGGGTGGGGGCTATTCCGAAAAAAACCGTCAAAGTTGGCTTACGGCAGACAGGCATGGTGCTCTCTGTAGATAAAACTATGGAGACGGATGGTTCATTGCAATATTTGACTGAGGGCGGTACCCAAACCTTTTATCGTCAGGCGCTCAGTGGCTTCGATGTCTATGGCAACCCAAGCTGGGGGTCACTCACCACGCTCGGACAAGTCTCAACTAGCAATCCTAATGACCCATGGTGGCACTATGCTAATCCTTTTCCATCACGGGTCAAAGTTACTTCGAGTAACATAGTCATTACCTTTGATTGCTCTAGCCGTGGTAATAACGGCATGCACCTGGGTGGGGTCAAACTCGGTGACAATAAATGGCTCTGGAAAGCTAGCCCTGCTGCTCAGACCGACTATGCAGGAACCTATCAGACCTACGAAATTGATGGCACAATTCAGTATGCTGGAAACCTGAGCATGGTCAGTGGACGCAATGTGGTCTATGGCTATAACGGCGAGTTTTGGACAGATCTGACGGTCAATCTACTGGGGCAAGCCAACCAGTTTATGCACTTTTGGGATGACGGGTTATTCGTGGGCGAATTTGGGCGCAGCTGGTATGTCAACAAACCCGAATCTCTAGGCACAGGTGCACTCTCAGGTGCAGCGGGCAATGCCTTTAGTCCGACCTTGATTAGCAATAATGGTCAGCTTTATCTCTACCACAATGATGAAAGCTCTCATAGTGGCGTACAGCGGTGGTTACTCGATGGGGTACAAGATATCAAGGAGTTAACCGGAAATGGCACTCTTGGAGGTAGCGTTACCCTCAATTAAGCGTTTTTAAGTCGGTATCCCCTTCTCATGAGTAGAGGGGGACTTTTTGTGTATTCCGAGTTGCATGCATGGTTTCTCGATGTAGTGAAATGTGATAGTTGAAATAATAATAGTAATGGGCAAGATTAATGAACATCCTAAGCTATAAGTAAGTGGACTATGACCAAATTTTTCTAATAGGGGAGGAAGGAATAATTTGATCAGCGGGTCATGGACTAGGTAACAACTATAAGAAATCAAACCCAAAGAGACGAAAGGCTGCCAGGAAAAAATGCGCCGTAAACTATCTATCAACCAAGAATTAGATGTCGTCTGTTGGTTAAGCAATGCAAACAGAATCAAAGACCACGCCAAACTATGTAAAAAATCACCCAGAAAATAATCAACTTTGGGTAAAGCGTTATGTAAATTACTCAACAAAAGTAACCCTATCGTCCCGATTAGGGCTGACCAAAAGTTATGAGATGCTTTGCGGATAGCTATGCACTGATCGGCATGCAGATAGATAGCCAGTAGAAAACCACAGGCAAAAGTGTATAAGAGTGCTGGTAAATTACGATTGAAAACCCAAGAGTCCCCGGTTATATAACCATGTCCAAACCAAGACAGAACACGATCTAACGCTAAAAAAGCCCAATGTGAGAACACAGATAATCCAATACCACCATAGCTAAAATAAAGTAGGGTCTTGACACTGAGATGTTTTCTAAAAAACTGGCCCATCACAAAGATAGTTACACCTAAAAATATATAAAAATGAAACTCCACAGCTTGAGACCACCAAGGGGCTTCTAAGCCATAAAGAGTCGCAGCTGAAAAAATATGAAGCATCAAAATATGACTAGTTAGCTGTTGCCAGAGTGTGATTTTGTATAGGTCTAAGATATCTACACGCTGAAATAATAACGCCAAACCTGTGATCGCAAAAATATAAAATAAGTAAGCTGGAAAAATACGCAAAAATCGTCGCTGAGCAAAATAAGTAAGGTCAGGCAGGTCTGTATTATTGTTGATAGCTTTGACTAAGGGCTTAAATAATAAGTAGCCACTGAGCGCAAAAAATAAATGAATTCCACGATTGGTAAACAGTAATGCAGGTACATCAAGACCAAAAACTAGCCAGTGCCAATTGAATCTCAGATGCAGATGAAACAAAAAGACCGATAAAAAAGCAATTCCCCTAGCACCATCAAGCATTGCAATATGATTTATTACTGGTTCAGATTTGAGCATCCAAACATCTCCTCAGATACAAAAAATTGAATTTTAGCCCGTTGAATTTCAGCTCTTGGTGTCACACCAAGAGCTGAGGGTTTCCATCACTTCACAGGTGCGGGAGAGGCTAGCACCGGAGTAATCTCTCTTGCTTCAAGTAAGGCGCGAAACTGCTGAACAAGCTCTGGATAGACTTGCGCGAAGTTATGATTTTCCTGAAAATCTTGCTCCAAATCATAGAGTTCAGGAGCGATTTCGGGACGGACAGGGCAATAAACGAAATGCCATTTTGGGGTGACCAGACCAAGCAAGAGTGGCTGTTGGCTGATTTCGGCCTCAGTGCGAGATTGATAGACAAACCGCGTATAGAGTTCCTGATAAATAGGACGTTCTACTTGTTTTTCATCTAAAAGCCCGCGTAACGAGCAGCCGTCATAGCTAAGCCATGGCGTCGTAATACCCGTCAAATCCACCAAGGTCGGGAGTAAATCAGGATGACTGGTTAATTTTTGGCAGGTTTCTCCAGCGGGTAATTGATCTTGGGCTACGAGTACTAGTGGCACATGGGTGAGATAGTTGTGCAGGTGGCAATCATGGTGAAATAACGGATTATGGCGGATCAGAAATTTGCCTTTGCTCTGTAATCCTTGCCGATAAAACCATTCACGTAAACCATCAAGGCGACGATTGATCCGCAAACGATGGGCTTTGTGCGCTAATACTTCATTACCTGATGGCTCCCACAGTGAGTTTTCGCCATGGTCAGCAATAAAAGCCACAATGGTTTCATCTAAATTGACGGCATCTAAGATTTGCTTAAGATGCGCATCTACCGCCGATACCGTCTGTTCATAATAATTTTTACCCCAACGGGTTGACCGAAACTCTGGGTCACACTGACGCTGGGGATGTAACTCAAAAGAATGCACTAAATAAAGCCAAGGTTGCTCTGATGTGGCTAATTCGCGCAGTTGTGTCGCCACATCGGCTCCCCAACCCGTATGAATACCCTGCTCCTGCTCCCGGCGCGTTACTTGCTCAAAGCCCCGAAATAAATCCTGATGATCCCGTAAGACCTCAGTCACCGTTGCCAGCGTCCGATAACCAGCTTGCTGAAATACTTGGCCTAGGGTGCTCACACCCGGAGCTAGCTGTGTATCACCTTGAAAGTGTAGGCCATGACGCGAAGGATAAAGACCCGTCAACATCGAACCGACTGAGGGTGTAGTAAACGAAGTCACCGAGTGATGCCGCTCAAAAAACATCCCTACCGAGCGTAGATAATCAAAGGTGGGCGTGAGAGCAGTTTTAGACTTACCCGCGACACTCTTGAAACATAAAGAATCAACGAACAAGATTAAAACGTTTTTGGGGCGTTGCATTGTAGAAAAATTCCTGTGTGAGTGGGCTTAGGGAAAGGTTGCCGCAATTTCTTTAGCCAAACCGACGACTTCATTGTTATTGAGCGTGGCGCAGGTCAGCAAAGAAGCATTGAGCACTTGAAACGGTGGTTGGAACGCGGGGATGGGTTCTTTGAGATTAGGTGCGACGGTTCGCACCAGCGGTAGAGCCTGGACATGGCGCGCGCGTTGGACATGCCAACCGATGATTTGTTCGGGCTTCAGGTCAGGGAAGAGTTTGAGCAACCCGTCCTCAACCAATAACTGATAGATATCCGCGTCAGATTTGAGAAATAAGGCATCTTGACTGTCCACATAGCGGGACAAATAGACCAAAGATAAGCCTTGGGTTTCCTGATCGCGGTCAACTAAATTTGTCATCTCAAGTACGCCTGTTAACGGAATTGTTTCATCCGCCAGATTGAGGATATAAAACGGCGTTAAGGGCTGCTTGAGAGTAAGCACCAAGCAGACTACCCCTAGATAAGGCGTGACCTCGACGGCTAGGGGCGCATCTGGAACCAGAGCCTGCGCAATCGGCGTTGGCCCGGTGAAAACTACGTGGTCAAATTGCTCTTGTTTTGAGCTTTCGCTCTCAGCGTAAGTCAATTGACAATGGCTATTACCTGGCGTGATCGCGGTGATCGGTGTTTTGAGATGGAAGACTGCGCCTTGATCGCTCAAAGTTTTTTGGAGCGTAGTCAGCACCCGGTCATAACCACCTTGCACATAGCCCATCGATTCCTTTTGGGTCGCCAGAGAACGCACACCATACAAACGAGTCAAGGCCGCCCAGATAAAGATCGCCGCCACTTTTTCGGCATAGCCGCCAAACTTAGCGCGTAACAAAGGACGCCAAAAGATCTCATAATTGCGCGCCCCGAAGTAGCGGATCAGCCAATCTTGCGCCGAAATTAGAAATAAGGCCTCGGGTTTGGCAACATAGAGACAATAGAGAATGCCAGCTGCCATGCGCACTTTGTCCACCGGACTCAATAGCGGAAACCGCAACATATCGAGGCCATTACTCAGCGGATAAAAATCTTGCCCGTGATAAAAACCCGTCTCGGTGGTTTTCCAGCGCAACTGATCAGCTAATCCTAGTTCCTCAAACCAAGCAATGAGATGGGTATCGGTGGGCAAGACAACATGATAAAACTTATCCCAGACAAAAGACCCATAATCAAAAGCGCACGTCAAGCCACCAATCTGCTCGGCCTGTTCAAAAAAATGCGGCGTATGACCGCGGCGTTGTAGATAATAGCCCAACGCTAGACCTAAAATACCTGTTCCGACAATGCCGATTTTCATGATTGCACCACCAAGGCCACACCCGTAATGATCAGGGCAATACCCCACCATTGTCCAAACAAGATCCGTTCTTTGAGCACAACTGCTGAGGCCAAGGGAATCAAACCATAGGTCAAACCCAACGCTGGGAAGGCTTGATGTAAGGGCAATTCACGCAATACCATCAGCCACAAACCCGTCGCTGCCACATAGCAAACAAACCAAACCCATAGCGGCCAGGAGCGCAGCATTACTACTAGAGAAGCTGATTTATTTTGCTGTAAGCCATACTTCAAAGTAAGTTGACCAACAATTCCGAGAAGCACTACGCCCAACAATAACAACCAAGGCAAATTATTCATCGGTTTTCTCCTATAGGATTAGATATTCTGCCCGACTAGGGAGAATAACGCTAATTACTCCTGCCCAGTATTGGGAGCAGGTCGTCCCAAGGACGGGGCAGGGACTTTTTCTTCGGTATGGGCTAGGGCAATGGAGAGTACGCCCGTGAAGATCAACGCCACGCCGCCCAATTGCCACCAGGTGATAGTCTCCTTAAAAATGAAGACCGACCCCACCAAAATGACTACGTAATTGAGGCTCGTTAAGGGATAGGCCACACTGAGCTTTAGCGAACGCAGCGCTAGGAGCCAATTGACTGTGCCTAGCGCATAGACCGCCAAGGAGCCGCCTAATTTGAGCAAAAAGAGCCAATCCAAGCTGTGAGCACCGCTCACTGACCACTTGAGGAGCAGTTGTCCCGCTGACCCGAAGATGACACTCGCGAACAAAGCGAGGTAGGAAAAGTAACGCGATAAAGGGTTCACAGTTAAGTTTCTCCTAGGGTATTGGTGTTTTTATTGGTGGGTGAAACCACAGCTCTTCGGGCTTTGGATGCAAAGAAACGACGGCCTATTAGACTTTTGAGATAATCAAGGTGGCTGATGATGACCTGCAAAATTCGCATTTTGGATTGACCAAACTGTCGGCAACTCAACTCCGTGGGCAACTCGACGACCCGATAACCTAGCAGCAGCGCTTCGATTAACACCTCACCAACTCCTAAAAAACCATTGTTGATGACAACAGTTTTTTCAAGGACTTCGCGGCGATAAGCCCGGAAGCAGCCTGTGTACGTATACAAATTAGTTTGTAAAACCAAGCTGTACATCAAAGAGAGCGTTTTACTCAAGAAAATCCGCCATCCCGGAACGTTCAAGATGCGGCCTTGAGGATGATAATGGGAGCCGGAGACCACATCAACATCATCTTGCATCAAGTCGAGTAATGCCGCTAAATTGCGTGGATGAAATGTACAATCACTATCTAAAGTACAAATGATCTCACCCTTAGATCCTTCAAAGCCAGTCCGCATTGCTGCAAAAATACCTCGGTTTTTTGGGTGAGATAGGATCACCGCTTGATTACCAAAAATAGTGTGCATTTTTTGATAAGTATCATCACTACTACCGTCATTCACTAATACTAACTCTACCTGATAATGACGACGTAAATCCATCAAAATAGGGGTTATCTCCTGCTGAAGATGGACAAGACCTTCCGATTCATTAAAACAGGGAATTACAATACTCACGGTTTTGGGTGCTGTCGTCGTAGATGCATACATGGCGATTCTCCTAATAAGATGTGATGTGGTTAAAAATTGATGTGGTCATAGGTAATATCAGCAAACGGAGTGAGGTCTCCGGTTTCGGCATTAACTTGGAACACATGGTTATGACCACTGAAATCAGGATCAGCGGTCACATAAAGTTGCCTGTCACGAGCACAGGCAAGACTACGGACGTTATGACTCAACGGCTTATTTGCCCACTGCAAGCGCACTAGAGGAAGTATCTGTCGAGTATTGAGGTCAAATTGGACAAGATGAGTAAAGCCTTCGCGTTGTAAACTTGTGCCGTAGATAGTGCCATCACCACAACGTGTTAATGTCCCTAAATAGTCGTCTTTAGGTAATTGCCAACCTACTAGGGATTGGGCTAGCCCAGTTTGAGGATTGATTTTAACCAAATGAAAGGGCGGGATCTCGCGTTGAGCGACCAGTCCTAACAACATTCCTTGATTAGAAACTATTGATTCGAGGGTGTCTTTTGACCCTAATCCTAAAATCGGTACACTGCGTCTATAGCTGTTTACCAAAAGTAGGTGATTA
This sequence comes from Gloeobacterales cyanobacterium, assembly GCA_038226175.1. Lineage (GTDB taxonomy): Bacteria > Cyanobacteriota > Cyanobacteriia > Gloeobacterales > Anthocerotibacteraceae > JBBRQP01. Next base: position 29,878 of record JBBRQP010000006.1, on the reverse strand, counting down.
GCCGTTATTTTGCCGACATTCGTTTGACTCAAGATCACGGTGCCATCGGGTAAAGTTAAAAAACTCTTGAATCTTGCTACAGATGTCAGATCAAGAGCAACTTGATCGGAGAGCTTGCCAGTTTTTAGATCAAGATTTTCGAGAATCACTTGCGAGGTTGTAGTCTGTAAACCATGCATGATTTCATTGGTCTGAGCTTGTACAGTACTGAAAATAGACAGCAGTAAACCCAGCCGCCAAGCTGTTGAGAATAAGTTCATGTGTATGTTCCTTTAGGGAATATATAAAGTTGCGTCAGGCAAGCTAGGCTTAGCCCCCTGGTCAGCTAGGATATTGACGGTCATTTGTTGGGCTCTCACATCGGTACGTGCAGGCGCGACGCCATCACTGTCGAGTCCCCAAACCCACTGAATTGAACCTGCAGCAAAAACTTTAGCCCCACTCGCTGCGGTATAACGCGCAGCATTAGAAATTTGGGTGGTAGTAAGTGGATAACCCGGCACCACGCCCGTCGGGTAAACAAGTGACTGAGACAAGACATTTAGCCCTGTAGGTATGACGCTATTGACGACAGCGGCATCCCACTCGTAACCCACCAATTTACTGAAAACATCGCCATCCTTTAGCCCGGTATGCGCATAGTAGGCATCACTGCTATTGCTAACGACAAAGTCAAAACCTCCGTATAAATTATTGTTTTCTCCGACATACATCACGCCCAACAAAGCATTTTCTGGACGATTGGTCGGCAATTCACGCCAACGATTGGTGGCCTGGGTCGCGTCCGCTTGATACACCGGGTCGAGCGTGTAGGCATCTTTGTAGCCGACCATCACTCGATTGTCTTGACCTGTACTTGATGGTTCAAAACGTACCCGCCAATAAGCAGTATTACCCGAAAAGAAGCTCAAATTTATCCCCGCATCGCGCGCTGCTTCGACGTTATTACGCATCTGGAGTGACCAATATTCGTCATGTCCAACCGAGAGAAATGTCCGGTGCGTCAGCAGCAAACCCGCTGTCGTATGAACATCCAGACTTGTGGCGTAGCTTACGTCATAGCCCTGTGACTCCAACCAGCGCGCCATATTGCGCTCCCAATAAAGGATGCTGTTGTATTCCAAAGGCCGGGTAGTCGTTTGCGCAAAGGGGCGGTCAAGGGAAACTTTGTAAGCTGGTTGACCATTAGTACTGCTGTAGCCATACAAACTGCGTTGCACAAAACTGCCATTATCAAGTCCGCCATACTCGTTGTAGGCCAAGTAAGTACTAAAACCGCTCTGGAATAAAATATCCGAAGCCCGACTATCATCACGCACCACAAACCAAATCTGCGATTGTTTACCCGTCGCCTGGTCGGTGAGATTAGCAAGATACAGACCACTGGTCCAAGTATTGCCCACAGCAAGGGTATAGCTCGTGCTCCAGTTGCACTCAATAAGCTGCGTTGTTGTATCGGTCACTTGACACGGCAGCTGCGTCTGACCACTAAGTACGCCTGTACTCAACATCAGCCGTCCACCATTACCGCCGTAGTAGCCTAATCGGTAGATATTAATGGTGTAGGTTCCGGTATTGGCTAGGGCAATTTTGAGATCAAGGGAGCTGCCTTTGTTGACACTGGTGGCTGAGGCATAGCCTGCGATTTCGTTGTTGGTAGCCCAGTTATTGATTTTCCAAGCGGTGGTACCGGGTTGCTGGTTTTCGAGGACGACTGGATTAGCGGTGCTTACACCTAGTTGTGCAGTCCCAGAGCTGACTCCAGATGCTGAAGCGGTAATGGTGGCGGTGCCAATTGTAGTCGGAGTGAAGCTAAGTGTCACACTGCCTGCCGTCGGGGTCAAAGGATTCGGCAGACTAAAATCACCGGTCACACCGCTGACAGCAAAACTAATTGGACTGCTTGTACTGGTGACGAGATTATCATACTGATCGCTCAAACTAGCTTGGTAGGTAATTGAGCGACCAGGAATTGTGCGGCTCGAAGCGGGGGTGAGCATGAGCTTGCTAACTGCACCGGGAGTTGCGGTGGCACTAAAGGTAACCCCACCGAAGCTACTTGCTGTCGCACTAATCGTTGTCAGGCCGACCTTGGTGCCTAGGGTGAGTTGGGTCGTAGCTTGACCATTGGCATCGGTCGTAGCACTTGCTGGAGCCACCGAACCGCTACTCGGCGCAAAGACCACCGTGATGCCACTTTGTGGAATTCCGGCACTATTTTTGACCTGTACTACGAGGGGGCTGGTTAACGTACTGCCCGCACTGTTCGTCTGTGCGTTGCCGCTGATGATCGTGATTGATGCCACACTACCATTAGGGATCAACTCAATAGCACTGATTTTGGGGGTATCTACGACGGCAGTAAAGGCTAGGTCGAGCTGTCCATCAGTGATGGTTATCGGGAAACTTTGGATTAAAGCTGTATTGCCCGCACCTGCGCTGGCGACAATATCAAAATTATTGAGAATAGGATTACCCTCAGCACTGACATTAAAGATACGTTTGCCAGCAGTAGTGAAAAAGATTTCGGCAAAGTGCAAATTGAGTGTGTAACTACCATTGGCGACAGGTAGACCATAGTTGAAGATACCCCAGCGTTCAGATTGATACAACGTCGGATTATTAGTGTTTGTGATCGGATTCGTATTGCTGTAGGTATTGCCACCCGTAAACCCTGTATCTACCGACCAAATACCGCCGAGCGTATCGGTATAAAGATTGCCCCCCGTATTGATACGTAGGGTGGCATTGGTAACAGCGACTGCGGTGATCGTTGATGTGGCAGAAGTCAAGTTAGATGCCGTTGCAGTAATAGTGGCTGTACCCGTAGTACTCGGCACAAAAGTAGTCGTAGCAAGGCCAGCCACAGCCGTCGTTTGGGCAGGGCTAAAACTACCACTGCTACTAGTTACCGTGAAGGTAATCGTAGTGGTGGCATTCGTGACGGTATTGCCATACTGGTCTTGGACTTTGACTTGATAACTAACATTACTACCGGGGCTAGTACTCACTGTGGCAGGCGATAGGGCTAACTTAGCTGGTATGGCAGCAATCCCCGTTGCCGTAAAAGTTACATTGCCTAAGCCCGGAGCACTCGCCGCTACCGTGTTGGTGCCTGCGCTAGTACCCAAGGTGAGTTGGCTAATAGCTTGACCATTAGCATCGGTTATGACGCTCGTCGCTGAGACTGTCCCACCACCAGCTGTGACCACAAAGGTGACTACTACACCGGGCTGGGGGATGCCAGAGCTATTATTAACTTGAACCCCTAAGGATGCGGTTTGACCAACCGTCACGGTTTGGTTATCACCACTGATCTTAGCAAGTGTACTTAGCCCGACAGGAATAAGTTCGATCCCGCTCAGACGCGCGCTGTCAATAACACCACTCAAACTTAGGTCTAATTTACCGTCATCAATTGTGACAGGAAAAGTTTTAATAATTGCTTTTCTAGCGCCACCAGCAGCAGCAATGATATCGAAATTACTGAGAATTTGTACACCTTCAGCACTCACATTAAAAGTACGTTGACCAGTTTTGTTATAAGCAAATTCGGCAAAGTGGAGATTAAGGGTATAAGCACCATTGGCGGCATTGAGGAGATAGCTAAAAGTTTTAGACCCGCGTGCTGATTGATAAATAGTCGGATTAGATGTGTTGGCAATAGGTTTGGTCGTAGTGTAGGCTTTGCCGCCCAAAAAACCTGTATCCGCTAACCAGAGATTACCCAAGGTATCGGTGTAAGTAGTACCTCCGGCATTGACCCGTGTTGCATTAGTACTGGCTGCAACAAATATGACATCTCGAAAATAGTTACTACCTTGATAACTACTTACCGGAAAATTACCCGGAGCATCATAGACTCCGTTATTACCATCAGCAATTGATGTTAGGTCACCATTGATTACCGCACTAGTTAACCCGTCAACAGTTACAGGATAATAGGCCGTGGTATTAACCGAAACAATATAAATAGTATTGGCAGAGATCGTAAGTGGCATTGACAGAGTTTGTTGTTGCCAACCAGAAGCCGTCTCATTAGTAAATAGCACGGTAGCTAGAGCGGTACCACCACCGACAGCCCAGATTTTACCTAAATGACTGCCCGTATCTCCGACAGATTTCCAGTAGCGAAGCGCCGTGATTTGACCAGCCCGTCCGCTTTGAAATTTCATGCCCAATTCGTAATTGGTATTGAGATAGTTAGCATTAGCTGAGACAGGAATCTGGCTAGTAAAAAGAGACTGCGGCGTGCCAGATTGTGCCAAAACTGGCATCAAGCTCAGGCACATTAAAGTGACCCAAGCTGTAAGATGCTTGAGGTAAGTCGCGGGGGTATTCATGACCGAATTATTTCCTTGTCGTTGTTGGGGGGAATTAAGGGACGTAGATACTGATGGAGCCTAGAGACATCGGAAACCTATTGACCAGATAATGCTCTTGGGTGATCCAGGTAGAGACCAGCGGATTGTAGGCGGCATAACCGCTATAACCCCAGAGTTGTTGCTCAAATAGCAGCGGATCAACCAAAACAATGGCCTGAGGTGGATCGGCGTGCATCTGGGTTACAAAATTATGCTCCTCTTGCGGTGTGGCGAGAATACCCGGAATGAGGTTGGTTTCTCGGCTGGGTGAGGTCGTATTACTCAAGAAATTGAGCAGCGAACCTTCGGGTAAGACGAGTGCTGTACGAACTTTTAGGGCTGCCAGGAGCTCAATAGTTTGCTGGGATGCTTGCGCTAAAGGTTGGTCATTGGTGTAGATGGTGCCATAGGTCGAGCTAATTGCCCAACGGTACGCCTGAAATTCGCCCGTGCGCATTACTAAGCCAATCACGAGTCCAGCCCAAAGCACCGCAGCTAATCGCCAACGTAGAAGACCTGCGAGATCATGACAAAATACCAAAAATAAGATCACCACTGGGGTTGCATAAAGGCCATAGGCGCGAATATCCCAGAGCCAGCGGGCATTGAGGAGTGCGGCATAAACTAACAGGGTTACTAAAAGAATGCCCCGGATATCGCCCTTAAAGCCCCGTATTTGTAACAAAAACCAAACGCCAATAACGGGAATTGTCCATTGCAGATGATCTAGTGGGTGTAAATAATGGGGCGCATGATGTGTGGCTAGTGTTTGCCCTAGCCATAGACCTAGACCACCTAGCAGGGTGCCTAAGCTAAATTTGAGCGCAGGCTGCCAAGGTAGGGTTTGCGGTAAAGGTAATTTGCGGCTGAGGGTCATCGCACCTAATAAAAATAGAAAATCAGGCAAGGCAACTTTGGCACTAGTCCACCAAGAACTCACCGTCATCAGCCACGAAGTCCGAAATAGTAAATTACGGTTGAGCAGGGCAAATTTACCGACCGGAAAAAACGACTGATAAAGAGTCTGCCACGAGCTTTGAGCGGCCAAAAAAGCTAGAGGTACGCCAGTTGTCACCAACACCACCATCAGCCATAGCACATTATGTTTTAGCCGTGTTTGCCAACGCTGCATCGGACTAAGATTTAGGCCGATCCAGACTGCTACGAGCGCAGACATACCATATTCTGGTTTGGACAATAGTGCGAGCGTCACACTCAAACCACTGAGCAGCAACCAGCCTAGATGCAGTTCGCGGGTGTAATGCCAGAGCAACACAATCGCTCCTAACCCAAAAACCATGCCATAGGTGCAGCCATAACTGTAAGGCAAAACAAAGTTATATAAACCCGGAACAAATACTCCGTAACCTACAACAGCCAAGGCCATCAAAGCTGCCCAAACCTGATTGGTGAGCACCTGACCCAAACGAAAGACTAGCCCTACCAAAGTAAAGCTCACCAACAAACCAGTGATATAAAAAACTTCTAGATGCTGACCAAAAACTTTGAGGGCAAGGGCGTGGAGGTAGTAAGGAAACGGGCCATAGGCGATTTGGATATCGCGATAGAGTACCTGTCCCATCAGCAAACGGCGTGGGATTTCTACTTCGTGACCGATATCAATGATCGGATCGCCAAGTTTGCCCCAACTAACCCAAGCTAAAACTAGATAGGTAACTATAACTAGGGTCAGCCAAGGACGGTCTAAGACCTGTTGCAAGGCTTGGGATAATAATTTGATACCGCTATTATGGGCTAGATGTTTGGATAGAGCAGGACTGGTCATCAGACTACCTAAGGATTAAAAAATGCATGCGGTAACGTGGCGGTACCACTCTCACAACGCGCTTGGGGGAGCTTTTGTTGAAGGTTGACTTCGGTGTCAGAACGATACTGGATTGTGATATCCCCTAGACCTAACCAAACCAACGCGCGCACGGTATCACGGCCTAGTTTGAACCAAGACTCTTCATGTCCCGCCCCAGCAATAGGTACCGCCTCGACAGCAATCCCTCGACTACCCCAGATCAAAGTGCTCAACACAGCAGCTCTAGGCCATTGTCCCGCGGAGGTAACCAGCAATACTTTACGCGGCTGATCGGTAAGTAGATAGGGCAACAGCGCTGTGAAATTACCCAGGGTATCTTTTGCCCGAAAATCTACTTTTACCCGTGACCAAGCAATACCCTGTTTGAGCGTTAATTCCCGATAGAGACAGGGCAAGGCCGAACCCGAAGAAATTAGGATGGGTAAGGCAGGATAGCCATGGGCTAAGTGGGCAGCTTCTTGCTCCCGTCGTTGTCCGCCACCCAAAACCACAATCGCTGTAGGGTGCTGCTGCTGTGCCTGTTGCCATATAAGAATGCGACTCCCAAACCAGATTGCGCTAAGGATGACCAAACTAGATATCAGCAGCTTCATGATTTACCGAGATCATGATGAGGGTAGCTGTAGCCATGGGACGGTTGAGAAATGGCACCATTGGTTTAGGAAAATGTTCAGTATGCGGTTTTAAGCGTCTACTGATACCCGCAAGTACGTCAGCATGCATAAGGTATGGTCTCCGGTCTCCATTAGAGTGATTGGTTGTAAAAAAAACTCGGGTTGGCTGCCGCAAAACCTGGATATTTGCTTTGAAAGGTTTTAGTTGAACAGACTAATACTAAGGATTTGTCTGTGAAGCGCACGCAAGCATGTCGTCTCCTCCAAACAAAGCGGGAATTCCCGCAAACTATCTGAACCTATGACTTACAAAAAGCGTCTAAATGCAACTAGGAACAATTTCTGAAGTATTTAAAACTAAGATACGCTAGTCCACCAAAAAATTATGTATCTAAAGCTACAGTTTGATATGGTGACTGTTGCAAGCTATACCGACAATTGTACCTATTTGGTCTTTTCGGTATCCTGGGCTCTGTGATTTTATCGCTAAGGTCAGTAGTTTGCTAATCAGAAAACTATTTGCGCCGCTTACCTTATGCAGCGATCTTAGATTTAGGCTCTGAGTCGAGTCCGTATATGAGGCAAGCTAAAATATCAGACTCATCTAAAAAAGGATGATCCCGGATCAATTGCTCAGGCGTATAGCCAGAGTCCAACATATCCAAAACCAGACATACATAAACTTGGTGTTTTTTTAAGCAGGGTAGGGTTGGACTCAGACGCTGATCAATGCCAATGCGCTCAAGTAAGGTTTTAGATCTAGATAAAGTATGCATTAGTAACTCCTAGGATTAGCAATAGTAGGTCGAACTAATTGAGAGTTGGTACTTAAATCGTTGTGCTGCCCCAGCAAGTGCGCGGCTAACGCGCTCAAAATCTGGGTCTGACTGCAATGAAGTTGAGCATAGGCTCTGCCATTTTTTCCCCAAACCTGACGTTGCTCATCTTCCTTGAGCATGGTTTCTAGAGCTTGCACCAAGCTGCTGGAATCACCTGGGGGCACGATCACCCCACACTCAGCACTCAGAATCAGGTCAGCTACTGCCGTGCCTAGGGGGGCAGTTGCCAAGATCGGACGACCACTCGCGAGCATTCCAGTCAACTTAGAGGGCATCACTAAATCCGCTGCGGCTTCTTTTTGGATAAGCACATGAATATCAGCAAGGTTAAGCAGGTCATTAAATTTGTTGATGGGCTGTAGGGGTAAAAAACGAACCTGCGTCAGCCCCTCGCGGGTGGCTTGTTGTTCTAGTTCAAGACGCGCTGTGCCATCTCCACACAAGATAAACTGCACATCTGGACGGTGTCTCAACTGCTGTGCAACCTCCAGGAGTATCTCCAAGCCTTGTTTACGGCTCATGTTGCCAGCATAAAGAATTACCCGATCAGTCATGGCAAGACCTAACGCTTGGCGAAATAGACTCGGCTTGGTTAAGGGATAAATTTGCTCAGTATCGATCCAATTGGGCACAAGCAATGTGCGTTGGGGGTCACGAACTTTAGTCCGGAGTCGGTGTAACATCGCAGTTGAAATCGTTGAGACCCGGTCAAACTGAGCCAGCAGCCATTTTTCTAGACCGCTCACGCTTTGATGCAGGCGACTATCTTTCGGCAAGATGCCCAATTCAAAAGCCGCATCTAGTTCAAAATCTTGGACATGCAGCCAAGAGTTACTGCCAGCTAAACGCGCCGTCACTAAAGCTCCTGGTACACACAAAAAAGTTGGTTCCATCACCATCACCCAGTCCGGATGCCAGCGCGCTTGATTGAGTAAGACAGGCAAGCTGGCTAGAGCAAAGGACGCTAGGTGCAGCAACCGTTGGCGGCTGGTTGGTTGGGGCGTGACCCACAGCGGACAACGATAAATCGTGACACTCTGCTGATATTCGATGTGATAGCCTTTACCGCAATACTCGGCGGCTACCTGCCAAGCGGGATAGTAGGGCAACCCAGTCACAACACGGACATCAAATCCCTGGGCAGCCAGCCAAAATGCCATTTCACCCGTATATTTGCCCACACCTGTCAGTTCGGGTGCGAAGTTGAGACCATAGATAAGAATGCGCATAGTAGTTTAAATTCGTGGTTTGAGTAAACGAGCAGGGGTACCAACATAGACCATCATCCCCGCTAAGTCGTTGAGTACCGAACTGCGGGCACCTACAACCGCACCTTGGGCAATCGTCACACCCGGTGCTACAAAAACATCGGTCGCAAGCCAAACTTGGTCCCCAATATAAATCGGTTTAGTATAGATATCAAAGTTGGGTTGTTGATAGTCATGACTTGCTGCACACAGATAGGAACGCTGCGAGATAACCGCACACTTTCCAATCGTGATTGTACCCAAGCTATAGATTATGACGTCATCCCCGATCCACGCAAAATCATCAATGACAACTTTCCAAGGATAGGTGATGCGAACTGTAGGCCGAATCAACACATTTTTACCGATTTGGGCACCAAATAAACGTAATAGCCAGCAGCGCCAAGCAAACATAAATTGTGGTGATAGACCAAACAAGGTTGATTGTACTAACCACCAAAGTTGCACCTGCCAAGCTGAGCGTCCCCGAAAGTTGGCGGGCAACTCAAATCTCGTAAGATTTTGGATAGGAAAAGCGTAATTCGGCTCATGATGGCCTGGGTCAATAAACTCTGGATGTAACGAGGGGTTTTCCATGGGACTAGATACTTTGCTGAGGAGAATTTTGTAAAACATCCAGTAATTGCTCAACAGTTTGCTGAATCTCAAAGCGTTGGGCAAAACAGGTTTGTGTATTTTGCTGCATAGTGTGTAAGGATACTGTCGAAAGAGTTAGCCATTGTTCTAGGCCTGTCACTAAACTATCAAGATTATCTTGCACTACCAAACCTGCCTGATCCCGTTCAATTTCACGCCAAATATTGACTTTATGAGAAATAATTACTGGCGTAGCACAGGCCAAGGATTCAACCACCGCAACCCCAAAATTTTCTTGATGAGAAGGTAATATAAATACTTCAGCGGCCCGAAAAGCCCCCCATTTCAGATCACCTGAGAGTAGACCTAGCCAACTCACCCGCTCACCAATCCCTAAAGTCTGAGCTTGGTGTTCTAATTGATGTTGCCAACCGCTTTGATCCGGCCCTGCCATCACCAAATGTAAGTTTTGGTCATGCTGCGCCACACGAGCAAAGGCTTCGATTAGTAAGTCACAGCCTTTTTTGGGATGCATTCTACCCAAAAATAAGAGTATTCGTTTACCTACGAGATCAGGAAAATTTTCAAAGAATATCTGCGTCTGTTCTTGTTGGTCAATGGGGGGTGCGCAAATACCCAAGTTAACAACATATTCGGTGCCTTGATACAACCAAAATGATTGACGCGCTAGGCTACATTCTTCTTCGGAAGTGAATAATATTCCCGCTGCATCCCGCAAAACCCGATAGTCAGCCCAAGGCCAATACAGCCATTTTTTAAGATGCTTGAGGGGATAAGTTTTTTTGAACCAAGGATCAAGCATGCCATGAGGATAAACAAAATAGGGAATATTAGTATTATGTAAGGCGAGCCAAGTCGCAAAACTTGGATATTGCCACAAGCCATGAACGATAATGTAATCATATTGATGGGCATTTTGATGTAGCCAAGGTAATAGATATTGGCAATAGCGATACTCAAATAAACTGTGTCCCAAAGCATAGACCTTAAATGGAAAGCAATCTAACCAGAGTGCATCAGGACTATCTAAACAGAGGGTTTCTACTTGATAACCACGGGCCATCAAGGCGTAGGATAAATGGTTAATAACTTCAACAGTTCCACCCATCGCTGGATTGAGAGAAGGAATGATATGGAGGATATTCATACTATTGACCTCATTACTGGACAAAGCCTGTCTTGCGAGAGAAATAAAGTAATTCAGGTAGCGGCTTGACAGGGCGTGCAGGTACACCAGCATAAAGATAATGCGTGTCTTGGTAGGATTTATTAAGCAGTGATTTTGCACCCAAGACCGAGTAATCCGGTAAGATACTGCCACCTAACAACACACAGTTGGTACCCAAAAAACAATACTTGCCAATGCTGATGGGTGCTGATGATTGACGACATCTATCTAAGTCAATACTGTGAGATAAAATTTGTGACTGATAGCCTGCAAAGACTGAAAACGCGCCCAAAGTCACGGTATGGGTACAGTCAATAATATGGCGATGGGTAATAGCGGCATGTTCTTCTAGAATTAGTTGGGGATGGCGGTCTTTTTGGTGCATAAAGTGGACAGATGGCTCCGAAGAAAACCCTGTAATCCAATTGCCACGACCAATTACAGCATGACACTTGAGATGGAGTAAATCGATATTTTTACACACCGTAAGATGACCAATAGCCGTATGCTCTGCCATGATCAGCTGCTTAGGAAATATCCAAGCCAAACCAATACGACTTGTCGGATGTAGTTGATAGCCCCAGAATTTTTCTAGTAGACGCCGCCGTACCAACCAAGGTAGGACTACAGATAGGATCATCAATAATTTTTTCATGATACCCCTGTCAATTCTGCGTAGAGTTTGAGATAGGACGCAATCATATTTTCTGTTGTAAATCGTTGAATATTATCAAAACCACGCCCTATCCATTGCTTGCGTTGTGTAGGCTCAGTCAGTTGCAAAATAGCCGTAGCAAAACCTACTTCATCTTCTACTGCGCGTACTATTGCCGAGTCACCGACAACTTCTGGTAAGGCATTACGATTACTACAAAGTACCGGACAACCACAGGCTTGAGCCTCAATCACAGGCCAGCCAAATCCTTCAAATCGCGAAGGAAAAAGTAGGGCAAAGGCTTGATTATAGAGCGCTTCTAATAGATCATTATCCGGTTTTGTAATCTGCACAATACGGTGTTCGATCTCTAATTGCTTTGCCAAATGCACCAATTCTGGCGTGAGCTGTTCTCCTGCAAAAACTAACTGCCCCGACCAATGATGACTGACCTGTTTAAAGATCCTCAGAATCCCGTCTCGATTTTTGCGACTCAATGAAGAACCGACATGAAGCACAAATGGTTGATTGAGCCTAGGAATTTGGGCTAGACGGCGGGCGGCTTCAAGCTCAGACACCACACAATAGGGATAATTAAGACCATTAACCACCAAGCGAACTTTTTGATGGATGGCTGTCTGCGTAAGATTTTCTACATCTTGTTGGGTAGCCTGAGAAACGCAAGCTATCAGATGGGCTTGTTGCAAACTATGGAAAATCCAACGCTGAAGTAGCTTACCTGTCCAGGATGCTGGGCAATCGGTTTGTATTATTTCTCCCAAAGCTCCGCGAACAGCACCTAGATCATGACAGGTAATCAGATAAGGAACCGCTCTTAAAGTATCACCATACATCGCATTGGAGTGATCACAAATATGAACGACATCGGCCCAAGCTGCCGCTTGTTTTAATTGACTCGGAAAGAATAGATATTTATCGAGATACCCTAACCATTTATGTGAAAAATTTGCCGTCGAAAACAATTTATTCATGACTGGATAAGGGCGAATCACCCGCACCTGATGACCCGCAGCTAGTAAGCCTTGCGCTAAGATATCCGTGAATCTTTGCATACTTTCTTGGCGGTCCCCAAGATAATTACTAACCAAGAGAATTTTCATGGTTACCCTCCCTAGTTAAGTCTTGGGCAGCCGCCAAACATAATCCAGCACAAAAGACAATAAAGCCTAAGGTGGTAGCCTGTCCTAACTGACCATTGATCACACCTAAGACACAGTTGCCACACAAGAGTAAGGCCAAAATTTCTCCTTTGCCCGCCCAGGCCAGAGATTGTAAAAATAACCAAATCGCTAACACGACACGCAACCCTAAATAGAAGGAACCTAGGATTGCCCCGCTCTCAAAAATTACGCGTCCCCATTCTCCTTCCGCTAACAAAAACTCTACTTTACCCGTGAGTAAACCCGAGCCAGCGTTAGTACCCATGCCCAGACCATAACCCCAAAAAGGTAAGCGATCGATTTGTAAAAAAGGTTCGAGGAAAGAACCCAAAAAGCGTCCACCAGTGCCCCCTGCGCCTTCTTCAGCAGCATTGGCTAAGACAAGACGGGTTGTCATAACCTCGATCCCTTCTTGGACAAAGGGCAACAAACCTAAGCTCACAGCAATCACTAAACCAAGAGCAACGAAACGATAGGATTGTCTGAGTAGCACAGGATTGAGGAGCAAGGCAATGATTCCCATAATCACAATCGTGCCCACAGAAGCCAGCGCCGAGCGACTACCCGAAACCGCTACCGCCGCGAGTAAGCTGATACTCGCGAGAATAATAAGTTTATTGCTATAAATATTTTTTTGAATCAGTCCATAGAGGATAAATGAAGCCGCCAGTGAAAGATACTGAACCGCGCCTGTTGTAAAGGAAAAAGTCCCAGCTGGACGAACTTTACCCATTACAGAAGTAATTTGTAAACCATCACCTTCGCCGGCAATCCGATTGATAAAATGACCCACAGGCGAGGCAAACTGATAGATCATTAATACGGACATTGGTATCATGAGCATGAGTACCCAACGACCCAGCTCTTTGACATCTTCTAATTTGAACACTTTAGGGATTAGAAACAGCAGAGGTAAATGTAAAAAATTAGTCCGCCAGCCATAAAGTACCACACTGAGCGGGTGACCACTTGCCATAGTTGCCTCAAGCAAACCAACTAACAAAAATAAATAACTAAGACCTAAAAAGCTCATCGTAAAGCGGTCACGAGGAAATAAGTTTTGGGTAAAAGCAGTGATATAAATCCAAATTACTACGGGGTCTCTAATCAATAATAAGGGTGATGATAGTTGCGGTAGCAACCATTTCCTGAGTGTACCTTCAAAGATCAAGAGAAAAAAGTAAAATAAAATCAAATACCTTAATTTAGAGGTTTCTCTTGATGCGATAAAAATTGCGTTCATAAGGCTAACCTCTGCTCTGCGTAACTGTATGAGGACTTTGGGTTAATGTAATCATTTGCTGATAGTAACGGCTCCAAGAAAAGTAAAGGGCGGTATCTTGGGCTGCAATACGCATCGCTGCCAGCAGATCAGGATCTGCGATTAGTAGTTGGAGTTTTTCGGCAATCGACTCGGCACAACGAATTGGGACAATAAATCCATTTTTACCATCCGTAATAACATCAGCACCAGCAGTGTGAGGCGTCGTAATCACCGGTAATCCCCGTGACATAGCCTCTAAAATCACTAAGCCAAACCCTTCAAACAGCGAAGGAAATACCAAAACGTCATAGGCTTGCATCTGCTCCAAGAGATGGGCGTGGGGTAATGACTCTATGTAGTGGTGGGTATTGAGCGCTGTGACGAGCGGTTGGGGTAAACTGACACATTTGCCAATAAGGGTTAGTTCAACTTGATTTCCTAATAGCTTTACTGCCTCTAGTAAATAGGAAAGCCCTTTACGTTGACTGAGCAAGCCCACAAACAAAACCCGTAACTTAGAGGTAGAGTGTTTACGCACGAGCTGAGGGGTTATCACAACCGATGGCGCACCATAGGGCACTACATAAATAGGTGCCTGTAGCTCTGGTGCTTGACGTAATGTTTGACGGGTAAAACTACTCGCCACAAAAATTTTATCCGCCAAAAGTAATTCTTGATCTTTACGCAATAGCTTCTCTTTACTATCTAAAATAGCTGTGATCGTAGTTGCCCAAGCTGGTTGTAACTCGGCCTCTTCTTGTAACAAAGCCTGACCCACCCGCCAGTAGCCAATTGGCAAATCATAAAAACAAGGTATGCCCATAGCTTGCGCTTGGCTAAAAGTCGCTCTTACACCATCTTCATAACCATAAACAGCAGATATACCCTGTTCATTACTGTGGTTTTTTAACCAGTTAGCAGCATAGTGATCAAGCTCCTGATAAACCCGGTCAATACAAGCCAAACCTGTTTCATGTTGGGTAAGTGCCGTAATGTTTAGTTTGGCTGCAGCTAGTCGTAATAATTCCCGCCAAGGATAGGTCGAGATTTGCTCAAGATCAAGATCATAGGTACGTCTAAGTATTTCTCTTTTCAATGATTTAGGCAAAATATCGAGGTAAGAGCTAGTTTTATGAGCAGCAAATGTTGTGATAAAGTGTCCAAGTTTTCCGGCGCGATCAAATGCTGATAGTATGCCTCGGACATTGGCATTACCGGTCGGATGGGTGACGAGAATCATGATACTTATTTAGTATTGCTAGCGGAAGTTAGTTCAACTTTGATCAATTCAGACAACTGATGATAAGCCTGACTATAAAAAGATAAAGGCTTAAGGTAGTGTTCTAATTCAAGACGAGTCGCTTCTGAGCGGTGTTTGTATTCATCTTCAGACATGGTTGCAGCTGTTTTCAAAAGTTGGGTGAGACTATGCACATCATTAGGCTGGCAGATGAGGGCTTGCGCACCTGCCGCTTCTGGTAAACCACCATCACGGGTAATAATGCAAGGAACCCCCACATTACGTGCTTCAATTGCTGTCAAGCCTAGATCCTCTTGGGTATGGGGCGGGATCACCATCCAGCGGGAGGCTCGTATACGCTGAGCCTTAGTTTCCTCATTGACAAAACCATGAATTTTGATCCCGGGAATACGCTGTTGCTGGATAAATTGCTCGATCTCAGGACGTAGCGGTCCATCACCTAGAAGATGCAAAGGCCATTGCTTAGGATTGAGTTCAGCTCGGGCATAGGCTTTCACCAAGGTAGTGAGTCCTTTATTGGCAATCCAACGCGCAGCAAACGTAAACCCTGAACGCTCCCGAATTGGTAATACCCCTTCAGGCAGGTTAGATACCGTCGGAATTCTGGAACTACCCGCGAGCTTAGATTCGGTTTCCCAGGTATTCCAGACAAAATTGGAATTGTACCAGCGTTGGTGGGCAAGTTTTGCTCCCAAGCGCCAAGCAACTTCATGAAGTAAGCCAACGCTGATAAAACGGTTATGAATGGTAAGTACCAATTTTTTATCAAAAAGACGGGCTAAAGCAATCACATCAGGGGACGTATTCTGTCCATGAACAACATGCGACCATATAATCTGTTGGGCGAGGGCATGACTGCCTTTGTCTACAAAGGTGTAATTGACCTGACTCGCTTCACACATCGACAATAACTGAGGCTGCAATTCAAATCCGGTCACTTTTTTGAAGCAAAGGCGCGGACGACAATCCGTTTGGGTTGCCAAAAACTTTGCCAAAGTCAAAACAAAGGCTTCCATACCGCCATAAACACCCTGGCAAGGACTTACCAACAAAACCTTGATGGTCTTAGTCATAGAGCGCCCCTGCGTTACGCAGATAGTCTGACAAAGCCGTAAACTTTCCCTTAATGGAAGCAACTACTTGCGTGAAGGTAAATCTGGGTGAGAGCATTTGTTTGAGAGGCTCTAACAAAAAGACGAAGATCAGAAAAGTCAGCCGTTGTGCACCATGACGATGTTTGAGCATCACCCAAACATAGTTAAAACCCTGAGCATAAAGTCGTGCAGGTAAAAAAGTCCCGCGTTGTAATCCGTCATGAAAAGCTGGTGCCAGAATGTAATGTTCGTTAATCAGTGAATTGTCATACACAAGCCGATAACCCTGCTCTCTGACCGTCAGACACAGGTCAATTTCATAAAAGGCACCCGTACTGAGTAACTTTGGGTCACAAAGAGGCAGCAACCGACGCCGAAAGCTCATATTACAGCCTTTAAAATGTTCTACTTCCAAGACAGGATCTGGGGCGATCAGATCACAGTGATGATTACCAATATCTTGACCATACCAAGTAAATTGACCAATACTATGCACCTTGCTAGTTAGAATTCCCCCGCAGCCGTGGATGCGGTCCCGTCCTCCGACCCCGCCGATAGTCGGGTCTGCGTAATATTCCACAAGGCGTGCAATCCAGTCTGGTGCTGCCGTTGCATCATCATCAATGAAGCACAGAATATCACCAAAGGCTTGGGGGATGCCGACATTATTTGCAGCAATGACCCCAGGCATCGTCACATGCAGCCAAGTGATCTGCGGTTCAAGTGCATGGTGCGCCAGATATGTAGTCAGATAATCTTGAGTTGCAGTATCTTCTAGGCGGCTCACCAGCACAATCTGATCAGGATGATGTAATTGTTGTTGTAATGAAGCCAAGCACTTAGCCAGATAAGTAGGTCGACCATAGGTGGTGATCAAGACAGAAACTGTAAGCTCAGACATAGGTACCTCCTGCGGGGACATGCGTCAGGACATTTTGATAAATTTGCTGTAGCCGACTCAAATGTAAGGTCAGGGTAAATTCAGATTCTAGCCAGTGGTAGCCCGCCTCGCCCATAGCCCGCGCCCTAGCATAATTTTGGGCTACAGCCTGCATGGCTTCGGCGAGATCGATCTCATCGCCTGGTGAGACCAGATAACCAGTGCGCCCAGTTTGGATATGTTCGGGAATTCCCCCAACGGCACTAGCAATTACCAGACGATTTTGACTATAAGCCTCAAGTGTGACAATCCCAGCTGGTTCATGCCAGAGACTCGGAAAAACTAAGGCACAGGTTTGTTGGTAAAGCTGGCGCAGTTGCTCACGTTGGCACCAGCCATGCCAGACAATGCGCTGGCTCAAACCTAGTTGCGCCGTTAATTTTTCTAAGCGCGGTCGTTCGTAACCATCGCCTGCGATATCCAGATGAAAGCTGCTGTCCAAATGGGTCATCGCTTGCAGCAACCAGTCCAAGCCCTTATTAGGTACAATCCGTCCCGCAAATAGGAAACGCCTTTGACTATGGGTCGAACGGGTCAATGGCAAACCGGGTATCTTGGGTAAAGGAATGCCATAGCGCAGTGTCGTCACCTGCTCGGGCGGCAGACCATGGCGAATCAACTGACCACGCACATAATCACTATTAGCAAGAACCGGAATATTAATTCGTTTCAGCAAGGTGATCTCGCTATAGGCACTTTGTATAGCTTGCCATAGTCGCTGCGGATGACGACTACCACAACCGCTAACTAGGTGATGCCAAGTACAGCCGAGCCGCGAAACCGCATGGTCACAGGGCAAGCCTTCACGGGCCAAAAATTTACCGCCGCTCGGACAATAGGGATTATTGTTATGTACCGTATAAATTGCTGGTAAGTCAGCGAGTTCTTCGGTTAACAAAGCGCCAATATGAAGATGCAACAGATCAGAGGGCTGCGTACGGGCTCGGGCGATGTTAGCAGCAGCCTGGTGCTGATAGCCGGGATTGGTATTGTCGAGTAAGGTCAGTAAGTAATTTTCTAGTCCTCCCGCGAGTGGGAAAGCACCATTCTGATAGTCAGCATAGACATGGGTTATACGCATACAGGCTCCTGAGCGATCTGGGTAAAGAGGTCTTGCCATTGCGCGAAGTTATACCGAAAATCAAAACGGGTTTCGGCTAATAGGCGGGCTTGTCTGCCCATGGCTTGACGCAGCTGAGCATTGCCCAAAAGCCAGCTGATTTTTTGAGCCAAGTCTTGACGGTCACCCGGGGCTACCAAAAAACCATTTTTACCTTCTTGAACTAACTCAGGCACCGCATTGATCCGCGTCGCAACGATCGGTAAGCCCGCTGCCATCGCTTCTAAAAACACCATGCCAAAAGCATCAAAGTAGGTAGGTAATACAAATAAATCTGCCATTTGGTAAAGCTCTAGCCATTCAACAGAGTAGGCAGTAATATTGCGGTGAATATGAACATGAGGATGCTCACAGCTGATCGCAGCGGTTGTGACGAGATGTAACTCAGCTTGCTCACCGAAATTAGCCAGAAATACTGCCAGCACATCCTCACCGCCCTTGCGTTGGAAGTCTCCGCCCACGAATAGTAATTTGGGTAACCCAGCACCTGTTTTAGTTACAGTCGTCGGATAAATAGTTTGGGTATTGACCCCCGGAGCAATCACGCTTACTTTTTGGGGTGTAATGCCATAATCATTGATTACCGACTGTCGTCCATATTCCGACCAAGCCACAATCTGGGTTGCGCTCTCGAAGACCTGTTTTTCGAGCCAGACATTAGGCGCAAAAGTCCAGCGGTGGGTGCAGGCTTCATCAGCGGCCTGAGCTTCGGTCATATCGAGACTTACGACCGTTGGCATACGTTGCAATAAGTCTAGGCAAGCAAAAGCCAACCGATCCGTATGAAAATGTAGAATCTGGTGACCATTTAGCTTGCGACGAATCAAATCGCGCACTAAGTAGGCATGACCGAGCTGCTGACGAAAACGCAGGATGTCTAGATTATGCGCACGGATCACTTGGGGTGTCAGCAAGCGATTGATTAGCCTCGGGACTAAAGCCCGTTCATCCGTCGACCAACAAAAATCCACCGCCATCACCTCTGGCGTAAAGTAACTGCGCATCAAGTGACCAAAGGTTCCGCAGCCCATGGCTCGGTCTAGCAATGAAAGAACTTTGGTCGTAGTAGAGGGAGCGATAGATACTTGTTGTTGGGTGTACATAAAACCTCCGGTTATTGATAATTAGGTTAGCTGCGCTCGGCTGAAGCATAAAAAGTCTCGGTCATCTGCGTCACAATCGTCTCCCATCCGGCTTGCTCTTCTTGCCAAGCCAGTAATTTTTGGGTGCGTTTATTTAACTCAAGTGTTAAGTTTTCCCACTGGGCATTACGTAATTCGGCTGGGTGAATCAGATGAGCCAAGGGCGCTGTCGCTAAGGCGTGAGCATGAGGCGATATTACTGGACACCCATGACTGGCAAAAGCCATGAAACTGCCGGATTTCTCGATGCTTTCTGGGGGTTGGGCAAATAAAGCAAAGCCAACCTTTGACAGGATTTCAGAAATGGCCTCAGGGGCTAGGGCACCGTGACAGGTAACTGCTGCCATCGGTAATAGTTCTCGCAAAAGAACTTGTTCTTCTGCACCCCAACGCGCATCAACCGGCCCTACCACCTGTAAATGTTGCAAGATCCCGGCTTGATGAAGCTCTCGAATCACATCGCCGAGTACGCTTAAAGCGCTTACCCGTGTTGGATTAACTCCGAATAACAAAAAATCTGTTTTTAGACGCTGGCTAAAATTAGGTTGCACCGCCTGTGTTGGCAAAATATTGCTGCCCACACGCGTCCAATGCACGGCTTTATCAGCGACGAGCGCCTCTAGGCGTTGGGCATGATGTTGAGAATTGGTATACACCACATCAGCTAAGGTCATCAGCTGCTGTACAACGCGACGATGTAGAATTTCAGGAAGATATTGCTTACGCCACCAGGGCACCTCACCCCACAATTCATGAAACATGATGCCTAGGATTTGCCGGGGATGACGCTGCCGCCAAGTCTCAAGAGCTGAAGGCAACCACAGAGGACAGCCCCACGCATGATAGGCGCGTCCCGTGTACTGAATCCACAGGTCAGCTTGGGGTAAGTTTTCTAGCTCCTGCAAAAATGATTTGGGAGTAAATTGATAAACCCCCTCAACCCCCCAAGCGGCTTTGGTCGCCGTAGCCCCCTCAGTCACCAAATGCTGAACCTGCACCTGTGTTGGCCAAAACTGACGCAGCATCGCGGTATGGCTGCCCATACCACAGGAGTAAGGCGGCAGAGGCGTCGAAACCATGACTAACTGTTTCATCTCAACCCCTCGAAAGTTGGGTAATCAACCAAGGATTAGGCCATAGACTTAATACCAGCACGGCACTAGTTCGCCAATTAAAGCGACATTTGAGGGCTGCCCAGAGGTGAGTTTGGGCTTCTTTAATACGCCCACCGCGCAAGAGTAATACCGCTAAAGTTCGGCAATAACCGCTATATTTTTGCTCTAACTGAGAGCGAATTACCTGTAATTTAGCGTCCGCCAAAAGTCGTGCATGGGCAGCAATAGCGCCTTCACAGGTACGAATGCGGCCTTGGTTAGTGGTGGCTTCGGATTGGCTGTGGACGCGATAGCGCGTCAAGCGTTCCCGATGATAATAGGCTGCTTGATAGTCTCGACAGGCAAGATACGTTAACCAAAAGTCATAAACAGACCCTACATCCGCTGGGAAATCATCCCAAGCAATAGCGTTCTTACGAAAAACTGCACCCATCACCATCGGCACACTCAAATCAATGAGGGCGATTTTGTGAAAAGGTTGATGTTTACCCTCCGCTAAGACATCACGTTGCCAGCGTTGAGTATTTTCTGTAGTAGCTGTGAGATTAATCTCCCCATGTTCATCAAAAATATAATGATCACAAAAGGCCACAGCAACACTCGTATCAGCCTCTAAATGAGGAATCATTTTCTCCAAAAAATTAGGTTGCCACTGGTCATCATCATGCAGGTTTGCCACATAAGTCCCCTGAGCTTGATCAAAGGCAGATAAATTATTAGCAAGCATCCCTTGATTTACGTGATTACGCCGATAGATAATACGTGGATCATTAAAAGATGCAACAACTGTGGGTGTAGCATCGGAGCTACCATCATCCGCCACAATAATCTCAATATGCTGATAAGTTTGGTTCACAGCACTCTCTAGAGCTACTTGTAAATAGTGCGCCCGATTATAGGTCGGCACGATGATGCTGACAAGAGGATTAGTTTGTGACATCTTATGACTCATACGTGATACCAAAATTTGTGGCGCACTGGATTGACATAATGTCTGAGAGCAATCTCTTGGTTGGCGTAGATATCGGGATACCTAAACTGATCATCTAATTGCAAAATATATTTATCAGCATCAAGTGCTATGGCTTGGTTGTAGTGCATACCAAGGTGAATAATTGTCTGCTCAGTGTCCCCAATTGGTTCACCATCTAGGTGTTCTAAGCGTTGCAGAGCGACTTCCCAGCTAAGGGGTTTTTTCAAGATCATAAATCCAGCATTCACAGCGGGTAGGGCTAACTCAGACGCCGTTAGAAGACGTTTATCTAGCGAAAAGAGGCAATCTGCTAAATAACGGGGTCTGTCATCTTCTGCCAAGATATCCTGAACCAGTGCCTGCGCCCCAGGAAAAAATAAAATGTCTGAATCTGTGTAAATAGTCGTTTGTTGGACAGGCAAAGATAACTCAATAGCTAACTTTTTGCCAAAGGGATTTTTGCGAATAAAGCTGTAAACGGCTGCGGGTAAATCTTTCTTGATTATGTCTTGAAAATGAACTACATCCACACAAGGATGTATTCTTTCGAGGAGCTGACTACTCTGTGGCGTGTAGCTACCGTCAGACACAACTATAAAGCGGTCAGGAAGGCCAACTTGGGTAATAAAAGAATGAATATTAGCGACTTGTTCTGCGAGATCACGTTCACAAGAAAAGGCATAAACTATCACAGGAACGGTTTGGGTTTGTAATAACAACCTATCGACAATATTAGGTAACATAGCCCGATAAAGTTTTTTGACAGTATTGGCTCTTAGTCGCGCCGTATGATAAGCAAGATTAACCATGATTAAGCCCTCTCCTGTATTAATTTGTAGCTACTAAACCCATTATAAAGAAGAAAAATATTGAGTAATAGCGAGGGAAATGTTGAACCGATCCCAAAGAGAATTACGCCGCGTACACTGCTAATATCCAATACTTGCAGAAGAATAACTTGCATCAGTAAGGTAGCCGGGATATAAAGCCAAGAATGCTCAATCCAACCCTTAGCTGAATTGAGTGACCAGAGCGTGCCGACAAAATAGGCAAAAGCGGTGCTCAGGGTGAGCAATAAGACCTCTTGTTGCAAGTTGGCATATTGTTTACCCAATATCCATAAAATCTGGTTTGGGAACATTGCCACGGCTCCTACTAAAACACCCTCAAAAACTAGTAGCCCAACCAAAATCTGCCAAAACTTTTGTTGTAAACCACGATAGGACTGGCAACGCGCAAAACTCGGTAATACGACACTACTCATGACCGCCGCTAAGATATTAAAAATTGCGGCTAAACGGCCTAAGGCACCTACTTCTGCGACATTAGCAACATTCCCAAAAATACTAATCAGCCACACGGTAATTTGTCCTTGCACCGTATAAAAAATGGCACTTGGTGCTTGGGCGCGAATAAATTTTGTAATGGCGGATTTATCTTCGGCTTTGACTGGTGCTTGGGTATCGATACTATCTTTGACCCAATGTTCGAGCAGGAGCTTCTGAATACCCATGGCAAATGAAGCAATAAAAATTGCTACAGCTGCATTTAAAAAAGATAAATAGGCCACGCACAGCAAGCTCAGCCGTGAAAGAGCTACCGTTAGATCTAAAGTTTGAATCCGATTGATCTGAGAATGCAATCTGGGAATGACTTCCAAAACTCCCGTCGTTAATTGAAAACTTACGCCCACCAGCATCACGGCGGTGATGACCACTGCGTAGTACCAAGAAGCGCCATTACTTAACAATAACCACAACAAAAGTGGGGTCACGATACTAATCACACCCACTGCCAAATAACGGCGTAATTCGAGAGCAGCATTGATCAGCTGACCGAAACGATAAGCATCTTGCCAGACTTTACCACCAATGGCACAGAGAGCCACACTGATGCCACTATCAGCTAAAATATTGATCGTACCTTGCATCGTATTAGCAATAGTGAAGTAAGCGTATTCTTCCTTTTCAAGAGTACGTACCAATAGTAAGCCACTCAAGAAACCAATTCCTTGAATAATGACCTGAACTGAAATAAATTTACTGAGAACTTTAGCCCAATGTAGCAGTTGGTTATTAAAAAATTTCATAAGCTAATAGGCTCCTTTACCGGCAATAACTACCCATATTGTCCGCCAAAGAATCGTCAAATCCAGACTGATAGACCAACGCTGAATATAATACAAATCACAGCGCACAGCATCCTCAAAATCACGAATATCAGAGCGTCCGGCTACTTGCCATAACCCTGTGATCCCCGGCAAAACTAAGAGCCGTTGCCGCTGCCAAGTACTATAAACCTCGACTTCACTGGGTAGCGCCGGACGCGGGCCGACCAAACTCATTTCACCGATCAATACATTGATCAGTTGCGGTAATTCGTCGATCGAATAATGACGTAGCCAACGACCAACAGGCGTGATGCGCGGGTCTTCTTTGAGCTTAAAAAGCGGCCCACAGGCTTCACTGCGACTCAATAATTCGGCGCGTCGAGCTTCGGCATCATCATACATACTGCGAAACTTGTACATAGTAAAAAGTTTGCCGCGTACCCCGACTCTAGTTTGTCGAAAGAAAACGTTACCCCCAGAATCTCGTTGAATCAATAGGGCGAGTATCATAAAAATCGGGGATAAGAACAGTAATCCTAGGCCAGAAAGCATCAAATCTAAGGCTCGTTTGAGCCGAAAACGCACCTGAAATAATGCCGGCAGCTCAAATTCTAAAATAGGTCGCCCCTGAAAAAATTGTGGGACAACACCCCAAGGCCAGCGCGCGGCATCACTTTGGCAGCAACGCAAACGAATCCCTTCTGAACAAAGATTCTGATGCAACAAAAGTAAGGTTTCTGGGTTTTGCCAATTGTCTAAAATGACCTCGCGCGCCTCATTTTCTAGGGCATGAGCAACCAAAGTCTCCCAGTCTTCGGCGGCTGTAGAGTTGAGCTTAGGGACTAAGACTCGGCCTTCTTGTCCAGTCAACCATGGCTCCAACAATTCAGCCCGTTCGGGGCTACAAACTAACAGAGCTGGAATCAAAAAATGTCCTTGAGCACGTAATTGACGTACACTCCCTGCCAAGAGCACGCGTAGACCGGGTAACAGGAAAAACCCACCCAGCCAAGCACCAAAAAAGCCCTCACGGCTAATGGGACTAAAGAAACTGCCACCCAGATGTAAGAGCGCTACCAAACTAAAGGCCAGAAAAAGACCGACTTGCAAGCGCAAGAATCCCGTAAATCGGTCATGACAGCGATAGAGTCCTAATAATCCAAAAAATAGAATCGTGCAGCAAGCGGTAAACCCGTAGAGCCTGATCGTATCTAGGGGTTGCTGAGAATTAACTTGGCTCCCTAGATACCAAGCCAAGCCCAACCCCCCCAAATCTGAGGCCAACAGCCATAGTATGCCAGCCCAACGGCGAGAGTAACTGCTGGTACGTAAATCAAGGGTCACGGCTGCTGCATTCATATTAGGCAACATGTTGGTTTTCATAAATTGACTCAGATAGGTTAAATAGGTTTAGTTGAGTTTAGGAACTATTTCCTCGGCTGGCTGAGGCTCTGTATTGTAGCGTGAGGCCTCGTGGTAATGGTAATAATAAAACTTATCTTCTTTACCGAGCATATTGAGAACAACTCCAGCTAATTTGCCACGACTAGAGCGTATTACTTCTAGGGCATTGGCAATCAAGGAACGTACTGAACGCTCAATTGCCAATACTAGTAAGACCCGGTCTACTTTACTCGCCAAACCCTGCACTTCTGGCAATCCGACAATTGGTGGCGCATCCAATAAGATGTAATCATAATGGTGTTGCCACTGAGTTAGCAGCTGGGTCATTTTCTCTGAAGTGAGCAAAACTACAGGGTCAGCTGGCATGGGGCCTGAGGTTAGGAGTGTCAGGTTAGCAGTCTCACCTTTTTGAACCAAGTTTTGCCAGTGTTGATCATGTAAAAAGAGGGTACTGAGCCCCACGTGATTGGGAGTTTGTGCAAACACATGTAGGCTCGGACGGCTCATATCCGTGTCGACAACGAGTACGCGTTGTCCGAGTTCTGCTAAGATTAGCCCCAGATTATAAGTAATCGTGCTTTTGCCTTCACCTGGCAGAGAGGAAGTTACCAAAAAACTCTTCGCTCCCTCAATTTGTTGGAGATTGAGCGCTAAAGAGTAGAGTGCGGCCTTGAAGACAGAACGATTTTGACGTTGGGCCAGAGTCGAGCTTTCACCAAGTATGCGTA
This sequence comes from Gloeobacterales cyanobacterium, assembly GCA_038226175.1. Classification (GTDB taxonomy): domain Bacteria; phylum Cyanobacteriota; class Cyanobacteriia; order Gloeobacterales; family Anthocerotibacteraceae; genus JBBRQP01. Next base: position 4,213 of record JBBRQP010000006.1, on the reverse strand, counting down.
CTACCTGATCAAACTTAGGTAGCACGCCCAATACTGGTAGGTTCGTCAATTCCTTGGCTTCTTGGGCATTTTGGACGCGGTTATCTAAACGTGCTCTCAATAGCGCAGCACCACCACCGAGTAGCAGACCCATAAGCAGTCCATAGAGCAAGTTTTGGGGAATTTTAGGAAAAATGGGTAGGTCAGGGCGATAGGGAGGTTCCAATACCCGCCATGCCGAAGTTTCTTGCGCTTCAGCGATACGTAATTCTTGAAACTTTGTCAACAAACTATTCAGGCTAGCCGAATTAACGGTGAATTGACGCTGTAACTCTGTGTATTGCTGTTGAAGTGCTGGTATCTGAGCAAAGCGCTGGGTTTGCTCTTGAGCCGCCTGTTGGAGCGCTTTGAGTTGGGCGGTTTGACCTTCTAGGTTGGTTTTGGCACTCAGCATATCGGTGGTGAGTGTTTGTTGGAGGGGTTGATACTCAGGGATATTGGGTACAGACGGAGTAACCGTCGCAGGTAAATTTAGCGCAGTGGAGGGCAGAGACGGGTTAAGACTAGGGATCGGTGGCAGTACGATCGCACGTTTGCCCAAGATATTGCGTGAGTGCTCCTGAAGCAGATATAAATATTCATCCTGACGGGCTTTGAGAACTTGTAAGTTGGGGCTAGCATCCTTAAACCGTAGGCGTTCGGTGGCGTAGAGGGTGGCAGCTTCTCGATATTGACTGATTAGCTTTTGATAATTTTGGTCTTGGCTAAGGATGGTATTGGCGCGAGCCGTGTCGGAGTCCGTGCCGATCTGACGTTGCAGTTCGGTGTACTGGCGTTGGCCTTGCTTGAGGATGATGTGTAGATCCTGAATCCGTTGATTGAGCGTTAGCAAGCCCGCAGCGGTACTTGCCGCATAGCTATCGGGATCGAGCAGGTTATATCTTTTGCGAAACTCTCGGATCCCATTGGCAGACTGGTCAAGACGTTGTTTAGCAACAGGCAACTGGGCACCAATAAACTGCAAAGCCTTGGTAGCTTGGGAGCGTTTACTGTCTAGACTGTAGGCAACATAGGTATTACCCAGTGCCGTGAGCACCGCTTGGGCGCGTTGGGGGTCAGTGTCTTGATAGGTAACTTTGAGCACACCGGCATCTTTGACCGGAATAATCGTCAGGTTACCAACGAGTTGGCTAGTGCTGATGTCGCGGTAGCGTGCAGGAAAGTTTTGGATGGCCTTAGCCAAAAGCGAAGGACTCTTGAGGATCTGGATCTCGGTCTCGACATCAGGATTAGCCGCACTATCTAACGCTTGCACAACCGATACGGCAGTTTGGTTAGCCGTGAGGATTAAAGTTTCTGATTCGTAAACAGGTGTGCGGGTAAAGGTATAGGCGGCAACTGCACCCCAGACAGTAAGGGTTACAGCTGTGGCGAGCACTAGATGCTTGCGCAAAGACTGAGCGATCCAGCGCAGATCATTATTGGTACTGGCGAGTGGGGCATTAGGCAGCAATGAAGTACTTGGGGTCATGAGGGTATCCGAAGAATGAATTTACAGATGAGCGATAGGTTTAGCGTTGAAATAAACTCAGTAAAAAATTGAGTGGGAAGACCGCACTACTGAATTCTTGAATTGTTTTAAAAATACTGCCCCCAAAAGAGCGCGGTACGACAATTAAGTCACCCTTGTGCAGCGAAGGATTTTTGATCGGATCGCGTCCTTGCTCAAGTACTGCCGCTAGCTGTAGTCGCTCAACAGAACCATCATTTTTGAGACGTAGCAGTTGGACAGCTTGGGGATCAGCATTGTTGGTTAAGCCGCCAGCCGCCACTAAGGCATCCATCAACGGTGCATTAGGCGCAACACTGACGAAACCGGGCTTAGTGACTTCACCCAAAATTTTGACCTCAACTGTTGAAGGTGAGAGGGTCGTACTAGACAAAAATGTGGGGTCATAACCGGGCTTAGCGGGATCAGCTTTGGGAACAACCAAGGCATCACCATCGAGCATGGGCATATCTTGCGTCGTATCAGCATTTTGTAATAAGGCCCAGAGATTGACCGAGCGTCGTGAGGTTTGACCATCAGGAAGCGGACGAATCAGCGTAATATTTTCGACATCTGCTACCTCTGTGACGCCCCCGGCTAGGTTGAGAGCTTGAGAAACGGTCAACCTACCGCCCCCTATGCCGCCGATTGAACCTTGACCTGTGCCTGATTTGGTGCTGGTGGCATTAGCCACACCCGAGCCGAGATTATAGGGTCCGGGCCGATTAACTTCACCCAAAACCGTGACATTCATCGGCCGAGGATTGCTGACAGCCACGGTGATCTGGGTGCTTTGTAGGTAAGGCTGATAGAGCCCGGCTAGCTTGGTGGAGGCTTCTTCAGTCGATAAACCGCTTAATCTGACAGCCCCAATGATCGGCAAAGTCACGGTTCCATCCGCCAAGATAACGCGCTGGGTCGTCATCTCCGGCACATTAAATACATTGACTTCGATGCCATCCCCTGCGCCTAAGCGATAGCTGCTAGTTGCCGCTTGTAGCTCAAAGGTTTTGACAGGAGGGGGGGCAGCAACGACCGGTAATACCAGTGTCAGCCCTAAATAAATGCCTAATAAACGTCTACTCAACATAGGGTATCTACCTCAATCAGGGCATGGGGGGTGATGATCGCATGACTAAGACAAGTAGAGGCTTTGACGACTGTGCCAGGCCAAACAATACAGCGTTCGAGCCGGGCTTCTTTGTGTACGGTGGCGCGTGCGCCAACAACAGTTTCACGCAAGCCCACAGAAGATGCAATCTGAGCTGAGTGATGAATTGTATTCATGCCGCGACCGATGCTCAGGTGTGCGCGTAAATAATCCTGAGGTGTGCCTAGATCATTCCATGAGGCCAACGGATCAAGAGGCCAAGCATAAACCGGTAACCCGGCTTTGACTAAGTACGGAAATACATCTGAGCCAAGGTCTTTCCAAGTTGGTTGCCAATGGTCAAAAAGCCAAGGCGACAATAGATAAATACCGCAACTGATAAATTGACTCAAGGGCTGCTCAGGTTTTTCTTGAAAGGTGACGATACGTTGGTTCTCATCCGTGACTACGACCCCATAACGTCTTGGATCTGGGACGCGACAAACGGCGATGGTCACCAGAGCTTGTTTTTCATGGTGAAAGTTGAGCATTTGCGCCACATTCCAGTTGCTCAACAGATCACCGCAGACCACCAGTGTCGTATCACGGATGCAATAATCACGTTCACGGTTTAGCGTTGCAGCCGAGCCGAGGGGGGTATCGCCCTCATCAAAACAACTGACCTGCTCATAGCCTTCGAGATAATCCAACAAGGGTTGTTTGTTGTAGGCCACATTAACGCGCGTGTGCGCCACATAGGGCTGGACATGAGCTAGGAGATAAGAGATCAAGGGACGGTTGAGAAACGGCACCATTGGTTTAGGCAAATGTTCGGTAAGCGGTTTTAAGCGCTTACCGACACCCGCAGCTAGTACATAAGCATGCATAAGGTATGGTCTCCTTTGGGGTTATTGATTATAAAAAAACTTGGATTGGCTGTCGCAAAATCTGGATATTTGCTTTAAAACGTTTTAAATGATCACACTAGTCCTAAAAATTTGTCTGTGAAGCGCACGCAAGCATGTCGTCTTCTCCAAACAAAGCGGGAAATCCCGCAAACTATCTGAACCTATGACTTACAAAGAGCGTCTAACACGAAATAGAGACAGGCTACTTTTGAAGTATCTAAAACCACGATACGCCAGTCTACCAAAAGATTATGTATCTAAAGCTACAGTTTTAAGTCTATAGGCTCCATCAAGGGTCTAGAGATTAGTTGAATGCATATGCGTGAATGTACTCATCAAAGGAGGGTGAGCGCGCTAATTACCATCTTCTATCACCTTTTTTGCCGTAGAAATACGGTAGAAATTCTTGACTTGTCTTAATTCTTGGTTTATGTTGAACACAGTCCTTTAGATTGTATTTTTACAAACACCGTTCCTTCATCACTGATGACGCAAGCCCATGCATCTAACTATGTGAGATTCACCCATGTCAACTAACCGTGGTAAACATCGTAGAAATCAATCATTTTTTTGTCCAGAGTGTGACCGTCGCCTATGGCGGTTGGGTAGCCCCAAGCACTTCTTGTTTTATAGCGGAGCCACTGAAATCAAACAAAATACGCATCTCACCCACAAAAAAGCAGCCCT
>JBBRQP010000005.1:0-69387 GCA_038226175.1 Gloeobacterales cyanobacterium | reverse complement strand
TGACGTGGTGGATATTTCTCTGCGCGCGGTCATGGGTGTGCTCTTACCTATTGACCAAGCACCTTCTGGTCAGTTGCCTTACACCGATGGGGCTTTGGTGAATGCGAGCTTCTTTGACTCGGCCTTCCCCTACCTCAAAACCCCAGTTCCTGGCTCCCCTAACGCCACGGACTAGACACTATATACCTCGCCCTCGTCCAAGTTGGGCGGGGGTAGAACCATGCAAGCCCGCCTAACTATATATATTGAGCAAAAAGATGAATCTAAGTTGCCTACACGCTGCTCCACCCCCAGAAAAAACTCTGTCGTTTCCTACAGCTTTTTTTAATAAATTGCAGAGGCACTTATACGGCGTGCGCACACATCTTCTCTTTTTGCTGATCTTGATTGGTCTTAGTATCGGCAGCCGCGTCGCTCAGGCGACACCGTTTATGCCCACAAGTGATGACCAAGTCTTAGAACGCTTGCGCACCAAACCCCTTGATGCCCAGACCGTTGCCTTACGACAGATGCGTCTGGAACTGAGCCGTTCTCCCCAAAACTTGCCCTTAGCTACAAAACTGGCGCAACGCTATATCGAACAAGGCCGCATCACAGCTGATCCGCGCTACAACGGCTATGCTCAAGCCGCGCTCTTACCTTGGTGGAATCAAGCTCAACCTCCCATTGCGGTGCTGGTTTTGCGTGCTACGATCCGCCAGAGTATCCATGATTTTGATGGAGCGGTCACGGATCTCAATCAAGTATTAAAACTTGATCCCTGGAATGGGCAAGCCTGGGTAACCCGTGCCCTGATTCACCAAGTACGCGGCGAATATCCCGCTGCCAAAAAAGATTGTGCGCGTCTACTGCGCATCTCGAGCGAACTGGTGACCATTACCTGCCTCAGTGGCTCAGCGAGTTTGGGCGGTCAAGCTCACCAAAGCTATCAGCTTTTACAAGAAGTGCTTACCCATGTCCCTTCAGCAACAACTGACGAAAAACTCTGGGCTGAAACTTCTCTTGCCGAAATCGCTACCCGGCTAGGACAGCAACAAAACGCCGAAAAATATTATAAACAGGCTCTTGCCCTCGGCCCTGATAGTTATCTACTGGCAGCCTATGCCGACTTTTTGCTTGACCAAAAGCGTCCTCAAGAAGTCGTCACCCTGCTCAAGGATCAAACGCGTGCTGATGGTCTGTTGCTACGCTTAGCCCTCGCCGAAAAAATGTTGCCAGCACCCATCAAAACCCACGTCACTGCACTACAAGAACGCTTTGCCGCAAGCCGTCAACGCGGCGATACGGTACATCGGCGCGAAGAAGCTATTTTTACGCTGCATTTGTTAGACCAGCCCCAAGCGGCTCTAACCCTAGCCCAAGCTAACTGGCAAATTCAACGCGAACCCGCTGATACGCGCATTTTATTAGAAGCGGCTCTGGCTTGTCATGACTCGACCGCCGCCAAACCCGTACTGACGTGGCTCGCCCAAATGCATACCGAAGACGTAGCACTGCAAGCTCTACAACATCAATTAGGAAACAAGGTATGAAACGTTATCTCCTGTTTTGCCTGAGCTTTTTACTCCTGAGTTGTATGGCTTTACCTGCCTTTGCCCACAAGCCCAGTGATAGCTATCTCAAGCTCAATGTCCAAGATACGCAAGTCCAAGGGCAATGGGATATTGCGTTACGGGATCTTGATTATGCAATTGGTCTCGATAGTAATGATGATGGCATGATTACTTGGGGTGAGTTGCGCGCGCACCAGTCAGCGGTGACGGCCTATGCCCTAGCTCATCTGCAAATCCTCACCAATCAAACGCTGTGTCCTCTAAAACCTACAAATTATTTGGTGGATAACCATACTGATGGCACGTATGCTGTCCTGCGTTTCGTAGCTACCTGTCCTCAAAAGTCAGACCGACTCGAAGTACGCTATCAACTCTTCTTTGACCTTGACCCCCAACATCGCGGGTTATTGCAACTAACTTCACCCGAACAAACTCGGACTGCGATTTTTAGCCCAGACCAAGCCGATCAAACCCTGGCTCTAGCTGAGAATCCAGTGGTGCAATTTCTCCAATTTGGGCGTGAGGGCGTTTGGCATATTTGGATCGGCTTTGACCATATTCTATTTTTATTAGCCCTACTATTACCTGCTGTACTACAACGCCATGACAAAACGTGGGAACCAGTGGCAGACCTACCTACTGCCTTCAAAAACGTCCTCAAAATTGTTACGGCCTTTACGGTCGCGCACTCGATTACCCTAACTTTGGCCACGCTGGGCGTAGTGCAACTGCCTTCTCGCTTAGTCGAATCAGCGATTGCTGTCTCTGTCGTCTTAGCGGCTGTGAATAATGTCTATCCTTTGCTCCTTGGCAAACGTTGGGTGATGGCGTTTGTCTTTGGACTAATTCACGGGTTTGGATTTGCGAGTGTCTTAGCCGACCTCAATCTACCCAAGTCAGCCCTTTTGCTAGCCCTGGTCGGCTTTAACATCGGTGTAGAAGTTGGTCAGTTGGTGATCGTAGCCATCTTTTTGCCCCTAGCCTTCAGCTTGCGCAAGTCCCAATTTTATCAGCAAGTAACCGTAGTCGGCGGTTCGGTGATGATTGGTCTAATTGCCTCAGTCTGGCTCACTGAAAGGGTATTTGACCTAAAAGTGCTGGCCTTTTAACAACGCCGCACCCATGCTTATTTGATGTCACTCATGCAAAGGCAGCTTGACCCGAAACGTAGTGCCTAGACCCAAGCCAGGACTGGCAACCTCGACGGTACCGCCATGCAGTTCGACTAGGTGACGCACGATGGCAAGACCTAGCCCTAGCCCGCCATACTGTCGTGTGGACGTACTATCAGCTTGCCGAAAGCGTTCAAAAACTTGGGGTAAAAATTCTGGGGTGATGCCCTGTCCGCTATCTTGCACCGCGAGAACCGCTTGGGTGTGCTCTTTGTAGAGCATGACACTGACTTGACCACCCTCTGGCGTAAATTTGATCGCATTTGCCAAAAGATTCCAGAGGACTTGTTGCAGACGATGGGCATCCCCGAGTACGAGATCAGCACACTCGATCCGCACGGTGAGGTGTATGCCCTTGGTGACAGCGGTTGGACGCACGACCTCCAGCGCTTGCTCGATCACCGTTGTGAGCGTAATGGGCTTGGCCTCAAGCCGCATATTACCGGTGATTACCTGTGATACATCTAAGAGATCCTCAATCAAGCGATTTTGGGTACGGGCATTACGTTCGATGGTTTCTAGGGCACGCTCAGCGGCAGCACCAGCTAGTTTTTTGCGCTGCAATAATTGAGTCCAGCCCAAGATCGCATTAAGCGGGGTGCGTAACTCATGAGAAACCGTTGCCAAAAATTCATCCTTAAGGCGATTAGCCGTCTCTGCTTCCTGACGGGCTTGACGTTCGCAAGTTAAGAGATGTTCACGCTCACTCTCAAACCATTTGCGCTCACTAATATCACTAAGAATGCCAGTCATCCGGTCAAGTGCACCACGGTTATCAAATTGTGACATACCCCGGCATAGACAATAGCGATAGTTACCCTGAGCGTGACGTAAGCGTAACTCAAGACTATAGTCCTTTTTTTGGCGAAGGGCTTGTTGGATCAAGGGGCGGTCGTCGGGATGGACGAGGCTATAAAGCTGGTGAGGGGCGCGCTCAAGATCCACTTGCGCCAAACCCAAAATCATCAATAACCGATCATTGACATGAAACCGATTGCGCTTAACGTCCCAGTCCCAGATACCATCATTGGTGCCCTTGATCACCAACCGATAGCGCTCTTCACTCTCCGCTAAATGCCCATAGGCGCGTTGGGCTGCTTGTTCGGCCTCATAGATGCGTTGGGTATTGATCAAAACTTGGGTCAAGACAGCCGAAGAAATAGTAGCTTTAGTCAGATAATCCACAGCCCCGGCTTTCATCAATTGCACAGCTGTTTGCTCATCACCTTGGCCTGTCAGTGCCACAAGCGGTGTCGCAATGCCCAAAGTGCGTAGTTGACGTACTAAGCTCAAACCATCCCCATCGGGCAACAAATAGTCAATAAAAATGCAATCAAATTTTTCTTCGCGAACCGCCTCTAAGGCAGCAGCATAGGTCCCTGCCTCACGGCAGGTCACATCAAGGTCGGCACTACGTAGGGCTCGTAGCACAATCATGCGGTCTATGGCATCATCATCGACTAGCAGTAATTTCAGCATACCTAGGGCATCTCATTGAGTGTCCAATAGCGGTCTAGAGTTCCCATCAAAATCACAAATTCAGCAAAGGTAATGGGCTTAAGTAAATAGCCCGCGACATTAAAGTTATAGGCATTAAAGCGGTCTTGATCCTCAGATGAGGTCGTCAAGACGACGACAGGCGTGGGCTTGAGCACCATGTCAGCCCGTAGCTCTTGCAAAAATTCTAAGCCGCCCATGCGTGGCATATTGAGATCGAGCAAAATCAGGCGGCGATGCGCAGGTATCTGTTGTGCCCGCAAGATAGCTAGCGCCTCAAGCCCATTGCCCGCGACGGTGATCGGATTAGCAATCTTATTTTTTTGGAAGGCGCGGCGCACATTCATCACATCCACTTCGTCATCTTCGACTAAGAGGATATTAAGCATTTGATTGTCCAGGGCTTGCCAAAGTTTGGAATACATAGGGCCAAGTGAAGTGGAACGTTGTACCACGCCCCTCCTGTGATTCTAGCCCAATTGTCCCGCCTTGACTTTCTACAATTTTTTTGACAAGGGCTAAACCGATGCCTGTGCTCTCCAATTTGTCGCGAGCTTGCAGGGTTTGGAAGATCACAAAAATCTTTTCATGATAAGCCGGATCGATCCCTGGCCCATCATCGGTGACCCTAAATTCGTAAAAGCTACCTTGCCAGTGACCACTTACCGTAATGTGACCGACGGCTAAGTGATGATGGATGATCGCATTGCTGATCAAATTAGCAAAAACCTGCCTGAGCAGTACCGCTTCGGTTTGCAAATGCGGGAGATTGGGCATAATTTCGATGGTGAATCCCGGCTGAGGGCCAAGACCATCGACGACTTCTTGGAGTAATTGATTGACATCAACGATGGTCATTTGGGCTGCGGTACGCCCGACACGTGAATATTTGAGCAGACCATTAATCAACTCTTCCATGCGATGCACACGCCCGCGCAGGAGATTCATTTGTTGACGGGTGTCTTCAGTCAAGACCTCTGCCATATCTTCTTCAATCCACTGCGAGAGATTGGCGATGGCGCGCAGAGGTGCCTTGAGGTCGTGAGAGATGACATAGGTAAATTGATCCAGTTCACGATTACGCTTGGTCAAATTTTCGGTAGTTACGGTCAGAGCGCCATTGATATATGCAAGATCAGCGGCTTGTTTTTCGAGTATCTTGGTACTACGTTTTTGATCATCGATATCAGTCGTCGTACCAAACCATTTAATGACGACGTCAGCTTTGTCAGACCACACGGGTACCGCGCGTACCAAATGCCAGCGATAGGCTCCGTCACGAGCGCGGCGTAGGCGATACTCAAGCTCATAGGGTTTTCCATCTTGGACTGATGCAGCCCACTGAGCTAGACAGATCGGCAAATCTTCAGGATGTAAAACAGGCGCCCAATTACCGACCTGATCAGGTGCCAGACCGCTATAGTCAAACCAGCGCTGATTACAGTAATCTACAACGCCATCGGCGCGCGCTGTCCAAATAACTTGGGGTGTGGCATCGGCCAGCAGTTGAAACTCTTTCGCGCTTTCCTGAAGCTGCTCAGCTTGTTTGTAGGTTTGCTCTAAAACATCCTCGTATTGTTCAGCCAGACTCAATAATTGTTGACGGGTCAAATAAGCTAAGATTGCGCCCAAAACTATCGCTGAGAGGATGGTACCGCCAATCGTCAAAGGAATGACAGTTTGAACCGTACGATTGCGATCAGCCCGTAGTTTCTCTTCTACCGTGAGCATGCGTTTGAATTGCTCACGCACACTATCCATCCGAGTTTTGCCTATGAGAGGTAACAATAATTCTTGAGCTGTTAGTGGGCCTTCTTGGCGTAATCCAATCATCTTTTGCGTATAGACATCCCAATTGTGATAGCGCGCCTTTAGTTCAATCAGGTTTTGCTCTTGTATCGTACTATCACGGACGAGGTTTTTAATCGTTTCAAAAGAAGCGGGTAGTAAGGGACGGGCTTGATCATAGGGTTCAAGAAATAGTGGACGACCTGTCACCAAATAACCCCGCAAACCAGTTTCCATATCTAACGTCAATTTTTGGGAATTGACAATAGTAGAAATAACTTCATCTGTATGCTCGACCCACTTCGTGACTGAGAGCAGATAACTAATTTGCGCTAATAGGGCTAGTGCTAAGGTTAGCATTAAGGCCACTGGCAGCAAGATGGCTCGTGCTAGCAATTGCTCAAATTGTGGTTTTTGGCGTGTGAACATTTTCATCAAAGTGACCTTATGCTGCCGATTAGGCGACCGTGACCCTGTTAGGATGACCCGAGGGAGTGCCAAAGGGATCACGGTGCTTGCATATTAATCCTGATTCTATTCTACTGAGAGAGAATCAAGGTACTATACGCCCCTAGACCGACATTACCACCGTAGGCCATACCATCAGTCTTACCCCAAGGTTGGGTGCGAGCTTCGGTATCGTAACCCAAGTGATTGCCGAAATCAGAACTATAACCTTGCCAATCACTATTAAACCGTACTTTCCAGTCACCCGGATAAGGAAAACCGATCGTATAACTGTCATAACAACGATCAGCGAAATTGAGAATTACCATCACATCATCTCCAGCTCCGCCCTCAGACCAACGATGAAAAGCCAGCACTTTATCGACATTGTTGATGTGATGAACCTCCACATGATGGCCTTGTAAACCCCGGGTGTTGTTATAAAAATTACGGCGCAGGCGGATCAAATCTCGGTAGAGGTCATGAATGCCACCAAAACGCTCCAACTTCGACCAATCAAGAGGCTCTTGGTCATCAAACCAGCGGTCTTCCAGTAACTCCTGTCCCTGAAAAATCATCGGAATTCCCGGTGCCGTAAAGACTAAGGCCGCGCCTAAAGTCGAACGTTTGCGCGAGAACCAGCAGCCAGCATTACTTGGCCAGATTTCCTCGGGTAGGCGTTCCTTAAGATTAGCAACTTCATCGTGAGATTCGGTATAAATAATGCGCTTGAACGCATCGGGATCATAGTGATAGCTGACCGCATCGGCGACCGCTTGCATATCTCGTCCATAATCATTGGGGATCACAAGCGTGTGACGAATACGCCCCAAAAAACCAATATCCCATTGACTGCTAAAACCAGCTCCGCCATCATCAGTAGTTTTGGTTAGCCAAGCATTACTGCCTAGATCTTCTGCGATTGTGATTTTCCAAGGATGCCGTTCATCGACTTCTTCATTGATCCACTGCATCAGATTCCAGCCTTCAGCGAGGTCGTTGGCTGGGTCATTTTCGTTGCCGTAGACATTACGAATAAAACTAGTTGCATCTAATCTCAGGCCATCAACGCGGTATTCTTCGAGCCACATCAAGACATTATCACAGATAAATTGGCGCACTTCCTCGCGCCCGAAGTCCGGTCGTGTATCGCCCCAGGGTGTCCAGCAACGCCAATTGTTATAAAAATAAACGCCGCCCTTACCACTTTCACTCCAACCATCAAACTGCCACATTGATAAGGCATCGGGTCCAAAGTGGTTGTAGACCACATCCATGATGACCGCCATACCAGCTTTGTGAGCCGCTTTAATAAATTCTTTGAAAGCTTCTGGTTTACCCAAAGAATGCTCAATGGCAAAGGGAAAGGCGGGATTGTAGCCCCAAGAAAATTCACCCCGAAACTCAGCGGGTGGCATTACTTCAATGGCATTGATGCCTAAATCCTTGAGATAATCAAACTTTTTGACGGCACTGGCAAGCGTCCCCGGTTTATCATCTTTTTGTTTGTCATTAAAGGTTCCGAGATGCATTTCGTAAATAACTAACTCATTCCAATTGGGCATATGAAAATCATCGTCATCCCAATCAAAACTACCATCAACAATGACGGAGTTGCCATCATCTAGCCAACGCGCACGTGGATCATTGCGGGTCAGGCTTTCACCTTTTGCACTAGTGATTACATATTTAAATTGTTGACCCGCTAAAGCATCTAAGACTTCGACTGACCAATTACCGTTATGCTCACTTGCCAGCGGATTGGCAGTCTCAGACCAGTTATTAAAGTCACCCATGACCGCAACTTGCTTGGCAAAAGGTGCCCACACCCGAAACATCGTCCCAATAATTTTGCCTTGAGCATCACGGTAGGGCACAGCTCCCATATCGGGCAGCTTTGACGCTTTAGGTTTGGTCGGTGTGGCACGTAGCGGCTTACGCAGAGTGGATTTACTTAAACTGGCTACCATGTTTACTGCCTCCAATAGATGAATAGATAGTTGAACCTTATCTTGATTGGGGTACAGGTTTATCTATCTCAAGATACATAACAAAAAAACTGGTGCCGCCTAGTTAAGCCGCACCAGTCTCCCAAAATAGCTCAGTTTAACTTAGGGTATAGCCCTTTTCTTGGGCTAGCCGTGCTTTGGTTTCACGCACGCGCTGGGCAAGTTGTTGCAAATCGGCATCGCTGAGATCGCCTTGTGCCGCAGGAAATACATAATCTTCTTCCTCGCGTACATGGTTCTCAAGAGCGCCTTGCAATTCTTTGAGTAAGTCTAAGGCTTCTTCAGAACCCAAGTCGAGGTTACGAATTTGTTCGAGCAGTTGTTTGGCTTCAGCATGACTTTCGTAACCATGTTAAATCCAGCCTTTGGTATCAGGAAATGCACCCACGGTCGGATAAAATACCGCTTCTTCGGTCTCGGCGTGAACCATGACAACCTCATACAAATCCATAAAGGCATCAGCGGTTACATCCTCATCGCTCCCAAAAATATCTAAAAACAGACTGGCAATGCGGTCGTGATCGACTTTCAACAACTCAAAAACGTCATCTTGATCACGAGCGCCAGTTTCACTGCGCGAGGGTTGATCTAAGTGCGCGGGCATACCAGCACGTAAGGTGTCGGGAGCCATGTTTGAACCTGGGTTCGGTAATTTGTCGGCCTGCATGATGCATCTCCTGCATTTTATAAGGTCATCTTAAAAATTTGTAGTATTGTTTCACTTCTCTCGTAGGGAAGAGGTTTTGGAACCACACACAGTTTTTTTGAGCGCATAGTTAACTTGCTATTTTTGCATGTAGTACATGACCTATATCCACCTAAAGATAGAGTACATTAAGATGTAAATTTGTCATATTTATCAATCGAAGTGTCAGCACAAAATAGCAGACATTACCTAGACTTGAGTGCTTTGTACTTATGTTCTCAAGTTGCATACCCAAGGAGTTAACCATGAAACATCTCGCCTCTTACGCGCTCGGCTTATTCGCTGTGACGTCATTATTAGCAAATCCTGCTCAAGCCCGCCCTGAATCTCTTTTTGCGGTGCTTTCTGGGGTTGCCGAAGTACCAGGCCCTGGTTCTAGCACTGGTATCGGCTTCGCAAAACTCACCATCGATGCCGAAGAAGGCGTGCTTTGTTATGAAATTACGGTTTCAGGTATCAAGACGCCTACCTTAGCGCATATTCACAAGGAATCGAATGGGGTAGCAGGCCCGGTGGTTGTCAATCTCATTGCGCCCACAGATGGTGCTTTGGCAGCCTGTATCAATAATCAAAGCCCAGCAGTTCTCAAAGATATTGCCGATAATCCTCTCAAGTTTTATGTTAACGTTCACACGGCTGACTTCCCTTCAGGAGCGCTGCGTGGACAACTGATAGGAAATGTTGCATCCTTGCGGTCTTCTCTTCCTTAAGCTAGACAGGGCTTGGAGTAGTACGAATCTCTTCTCTATAACTAGAGAAGAGATTTTTTATATTTACTGCAATATGATTTTTTGAGACAAATGAGTAACCATAATACCTAAGACAGAGGCTATTATTTTTGATAATTCGTATAGTTAGATTGCTGTTCTTTGACTGGGGTGCGCCATGAGTCTTTTAAGTTTTCTATTGTTTCTTCTGGTAGCAGGATTATGTGCAGTCATTGCCGAAGCAATCTTTCCTGGTCGTGTACCGGGTGGATTCTTGGTTGCAGCTGTAGTGGGTGTAATCGGGGCATGGCTGGGTAACAGTTTGTTCGGAACCTTTGGGCCAATTCTCGCAGGTGTTGCGCTATTACCTACCATTTTAGGTTCCGGCGTTATTGTTTTTGGTCTGGCACTGATCTCGGGAGCCTTTGCGGCTCGCTCCTAAATTCAACTTCTTAAACTGGGGATGTTAACCCGTCCCCGGTTTTTGCTGTAATATTTTCATGATCATGCTTAAGGAGAAGAGATTGTGAACCTGGATCATCATGCTGAGAACGAAGCTGCCGAGTTACCCGAGCACATCAATCAAAGCATTGAATATATTCGCTTGCTCTATGCTAAAAACGAAGTAGGACTCAAAAAACATCAGCGATTATTAGAGACAGCAACAGTTTTTTTTGGTCAGCCTGGTTTTTTTTATGGTGTATTGGGCTTTATGATTTTTTGGACAGTGGTCAATGAAGTTGCCTTTTTGACGGAACGCATTAACATTGACCCCTATCCATTTTTTTTATTGCAAAATGTTGCTGGATTAGTGGGCTTGCTTCTAACTATTGCTATCCTAGTCACCCAAAACCGCCAAACTAAAATCTCTGAACAACAGGCTCGCTTAAATTTACAAGTTACTTTACTTACTGACCAAAAGATATCAAAAATAATTGCTCTGCTCGAAGAATTGCGTTATGATTTGCCCTCAGTAAAAAATCGTTATGATTCCCAAGCTGAAGCTATGAAGGATTCCGTTGACCCTCATCTTGTAATGGAAGCCCTTGAGCAGTCTCTAGTTGAGCTAACAACTCAGAATACAGATGAAGCGTAAAATTATTTCTACCCCAAGAGAGAGGTAAGCTGTATTTTGAGTATCAATAATTAAACATGTAGTATTGGTGTGAATTGCCATGGTTTCTGTACGTCTGTCTGCTCTGTGTAGTGCTTTGTTAGTGATTGGATTAGGACTTAGTCCTTTAATAGCTGATGCTTCTCAATGTCGTAACTTGGAACCCATGCAATTAGATAGTAAAGCTCCTGATGATACGACCATGGTTATTTTGGGCAAAAATCAAGTGCGTAAGACTATCTCTTTATCTAATGTGCCTGGCTTTAATTGGAACACGGAATTTGCTATCCCAACGGGCAAATACTATAAGAGTTATGTAGCCCGAATTTATCCTAATAATAACGGTAAATATAATGCCAAACTGAGCTTGAAATATAGCAATGGCACAACCAAAACTTACTACAACAAAGAAGGTGTCTTAGTACGGCGGGATCGGCCGCTGTACATGAAAGCTAAGTCCGGTTATAACTATAAACAAGTTAGTAGTGTCAATGTCTACTTTGGTAGTCCTGTAGCGACGGGCAAGACCTATACGATCCAAGTTAAGGGTTGCCGTTAACCATTTGTAGGTACATCTAAAAAGAGACAAGAGAAATATTTCTCTTGTCTCTTTTTTATCTATCTTGTGGTAAGTTAATCTCTATCTTGAGCGGTATGAACAGTTGCCTTGATCTATCTATACTAGGTTTATATTTGATGTTGAGGAAAGTCATGAAAGCTGTTGTTTCTGGTGCGTTCGCAGTCTTGTTAATGTCGGCTCTGTCTCCTGTGTTTGCTCAGCCAGCCGTTGCTGTCAATACTGCGACCATGCCAAGTGCGCCACCGATCATCGATACCCCAAACCGTTATGGAGCCTTGCCTTTGTGGTTGCGGCCTGCGACCAATGTAGATGATAAATCCGTACGCACCCAATCGGCTTTGCGCTATTTTAGCTCTGCTCTCAATCGCATGGATCAGCAACAAGTCTTGAGTATTACTAATCAAGATTCCAATAGCATCCCTACGTGCGAAGATGAAGCCATTGCTCCATTCTGTAAGTAGGATGAGCTAACTTTTAGCAGGGCATCAAGTTAAACTTGATGCCCTGCTTATTTTTTGGAAGATCTACCCTAAGGGAGAATGATCACAGCGGCAGACCTTTGATAATGAAATTATTGCACGTGGAGTTTTTGTCATGCAGAAAGTAAATATTGGGCTTACTTCCAAACAACGTGAAGGCGTGATTGAATTATTAAAGGCTGATTTGGCTGATGCTTATCTGCTTCTGATCAAAACCAAAAAGCATCATTGGGATGTCACTGGGCCTCAGTTTCGCTCCTTGCACACACTGTGGGATGAGCAGTACGAGACGCTAAGTCTTAATGTTGATGCCATCGCTGAACGTGTGCGGATGCTCGGAGGCTATCCTGTCGGCACCGCTCAAGGTTTTCTTAAATACGGTACCCTCAAAGAACATCCTGGTGATGTACCCACTGCCTACGAAATGGTAGCGCGCTTACGTGATGATCATGAGCAAGTCATTCGTAATCTCCGTCAGCACATCGACGAGTGTGACACCAAGTATCAAGATGTAGGAACCGCTGATTTTCTCACGGGGTTAATGGAAGGTCATGAGATGATGGCTTGGATGTTACGTTCTTTCTTAGAAGGTGAATCCATTATTCCGATGCCTGAAGCTAAACAAGGCGTTGGCATCAAAGTTCACGATGATATGAACTAAATTTCTCAGAAGCAAACTTGTTGCTAGGTGTGGGTTATGCGGGTCATGACCCACACTCGTTTTTTTAGGATAACCCTAGAAATGGTTGCTGCGATCCTGGTTAGCTAGCCGATCACTACGGCTTACGATAAGATAGGGCTGTTGACCGGGGAAAGTATTGTGGTTGAACCGATTCTGTTAGGTATTGTGGTTGGACTGGTTTTAGTGACCTTAGCTGGTTTATTTGTGGCGGCGTGGTTGCAATATAAGCGCGAAACTCCTTTTGGCGGCTAGTTCTGCCAAACATCGTACACACTGGAACATTGTGCTTGATTGTGACGTCTTTCCTTTGATTCTCCCAAGGTAAGTAGAACATGACACCTGATTATTACTCCCGTCGTCAGGCGATGACTTTCTTGACGAGTGGCGTTGCGGGTTTAGGATTAACAAAGACAGCCACCGCACGTTCCAACACTTTTATCATTAATGACCGGATTGTATCTGATCCAGCGGTGTCTCTCAAAGACCCTGATTTCGATAACTATAATTACCGCATGGCATGGCACGATGATGCCGGAAGCAATGGGGGCGGTAATATCTGGATTGCCGATGTCAACCCGCTCACGGGTGGCCTTTTTCCGGCTAACGGTCAGGGTCTTCAAGTGGGTACTGGCGAAAAAGATGGGTATAACGGCGTTACCTGGGGTTTTACTGCCAGTGGATTAGGAATTTATTACACCAAAAATGATCCGCCTCTCAATGGCAGTTTAGGTGTTGTTAACTTTAACCCCAGCACGAATACTTGGACAGATGGTTTTGTACCGGGTGGTGCAGGTGGCCTTGGTCCTTATCCGAGTCTAGATACCAATGACACGATGGGCTTGCGGGTATTTTATAAAACTGCCAATTCACAAGATACCCAAGTGGCCTACTGGGGCTATCTTGATCAAGCAACAGGTGCGCTAACTAATCCAACTTTGTTGCCGACTGGAACTGATCGTGGGCGCTGGATTCCGGGTAAGCGGGCTTTGATTATGAACATCAAAACCACCAATCGGCTACAGCAAACTTATCAATATGATGTAGATACTGCACTCCTTACCCAGTTGACCTTTGATGCTGGTACCAAGAATTACTCGTATATGTGGAAGGCACCCGAATTTAACAATGACTATATTTTCTTTAACACAGTTCAGCTCAACGACATCAATGGTCTCTATATCGGCGATGCGATGAATTTTTATAACTACGACCCTATCAAAGGTAAATGGATTAATTTCTACAGCTTTGATTACACTAGTTTGGCGCCTAAGTTTCCGTTCTTCCTGTCGCCCCAACAATTTATTTATAACGGGCGGTCTTACGTTTTCATTGAGCTGCAAACCCAAGCCCAGGTTCAAAACCGTCAATATCCCAATCTGATCTGGATCGCGGGGATTGATAAAAGTAATCCTTTTTTCCGTCAGGTGAGTGCCGGAGACCCGACCAACAAAAATGCAGCGAATCAGACCTCGCGTAACAACCCCAAAGCCTTCTTTTTGGCTGATGGACGGCCTTATATTTATTATCAAGAGAAGACGATGAATACCAATCCTTACGGTGTGCCCGGTGGTACGCGCATTTTGCATATCTGCGATACGGGTCTGTAGTCACTGCTTATAGGTAAGTTGGGATGGCAGTAGGAAAATTTTGCTAAAGCCTGTATCATCAGTGCAGTCTTAGCAAAAGTTGCCCTAGGGAGCCAAAAAGTTCATGATGAACCCTCATTATTCGCGTCGTCAGATCATCTCTTCACTAGCTAGCGGTGCAGCGAGTTTGGCCTTTAGTTCTTCAGCAAAAGCAGGCACTAATGCCTTTGTCGTTAAAGATAGAATCGTAACCGATCCTACAGTTTCAGTACGCGATCCAGATTTTGATAACTTCAACTACCGTGCAACTTGGTTTACCGTGGGTAGCGAAAATAATACTGATAACAGTGATAATAATCTTTGGGTGGCAGATATTGACCCCTTGACCGGTAATTTTGTGCCATTTAATGGTCAGGGCAAATTGGCTGGAACAACCGTTGTTGACGGCTACAATGGCCCAACTTGGGGTTTTGGCGCAAGCGGCCCAGCGGTTTATTTTACCAAAGATGTTACCGGACAGACTGGAGCTTTAGCGCGTAGTATTTTGGTTGGGAATACATAGACACAGTCTTACATTACGGGCGGGTTACCATTACTCGGGCCTTATCCGAGTTTAGACATTTATGACACCAATCCGCGCTTATTTTATCGACTCAACGATACAACTAATGGTTGGAGCAATTTTAATCCCACGACCAACACCATCTCAACGCCCGTTGCCTTGCCTACCGCCACAGATCGTGGACGGTGGATACCGGGTAAACGTTCGCTTATCTTGAATATCAAAACCACTGGACGCGTCCAACAAATCTATCAATATGATGTGGATACGGCCTTACTTACCCAGCTTACGTTTGATGCCGGACCCAAGAATTATGCCTACATGTGGCAAGCTCCCGAATTTAACAATGATTACATCTTCTTTTGTACCGTCGAACAATCAAAACCTGACCCTTTGGGTGGACCACCGATTCCTCTCAAAGATACGATTGGTCTCTATTCTTATGATGCTACAACCGCTACTTGGAAACGCTTTAATACCTTAACTATTCCTGATCTTGAGAATCCATTTATTCTCTCTCCCCAACAATTTGTTTATAATGGTCGTTCTTATATTTCGTTGGTTGTCTCAGCTACCCCAGGCGTTCAAGATTCGGGAATTCCAACGTATGTTTGGATTGCGGGTATTGATGCCAAAAATCCTTTATATCGTCGGGTTAGTTCTGGCAGCCGGGTCAATCGTAATAATCCCAAGTCGTTCTTTTTGGCAGATGGTCGGCCTTATATTTATTATCAAGGTAAAAATCCTGGTGATAGCCGTTCTGTGAGAGTTGTTCATATTTGTGATACCGGACTTTAGACATACTCTAAGTAAGTCTTTGCTCTACTTAGAAAATAACTGGTGCATAGACCTTTGTATAAGTGCAAAAAACTTTTGATAAGGGGTGGTCATCCTTACTCGAAAGGAGTACTATCGGTTTAGCAGTAGTGTATTTTTCGCTACTGATGCCGAGTTCTGTAAGGGGTTTAGTCCTTGGACAGTGACAGTAGACGCGGCAGACAGGTCAGATAGGTAGGGTCGCCCTTTCCTCTGGCACTGGCTGCCAAGAGGAGAGGAACCATGATGACCAACGCCATGCGCGAGGGAGTGGAAGCTATAGGCTTGCCACTAACTGGCTCGGAAGAATTGAATCTGAGTCAACTTAAAGCCAAACTTAACGCGCTGAATCCCGTTGATACCAGCGATTATTTGACTACTCAGTTACCAGACCGTCAGGCGATTGCTTTTCGTCTATTAGCCAAAGAGCAGGCCAACGAAGTATTTGGCTATTTGCCTCTTGAAGTACAAGAAGACCTGATCAGTAACTTACATCGCCAAGAAATTCGGGAATTAGTCGAAGCCATGACACCTGATGACCGGGCTGATCTCTTTGATGAGCTTCCCGCGAGAGTTGTCAAACGGCTACTGTTACAACTTAGTCCTTCTGAGCGCGAAGCGACGTCACTGCTGTTGGGCTATCCAGAATCTACCGCCGGACGGGTGATGACGACCGAGTATGTGCGGTTACGGACTGATTTGACGGTCGCTCAGGCCATCCAAAAAATTCGGCGTTTGGATGCAGACAAAGAAACTATTTATTATTGTTATCTGACGGACCCTGACCGGATGCTCAATGGCGTAGTTTCTCTGCGGCAACTGATCTTTGCCGAACCTGATCAGCTGATCTCAGAACTTGCACAGCAACGCTTAATCTCAGTCCAAACCTTAGCACCACAAAAAGAAGTCGCCCGTTTGATGAAACGCTATGATCTGCTAGCGATGCCGGTTGTTGACCGCGATCAACGCTTGGTTGGCATTGTCACCGTTGATGATGTGGTGGATATCATCGAACAGTCTGCTACCGAAGATATCCAAAAATTATCTGGGATTCAAGCTGGGGACGAAGCAGCCTTAGCCCCGCCTCTAGTTTCAGTCCAAAAACGTCTACCTTGGTTAGCAGGTAATGTGGTGCTCTACGCGGGCGTGGCGGGGGTAATTGCACCTTTTCAAAGCACCATTGCTCTAGTACCAGTCCTCGCTGTGATTATGCCGATCATCTCTAATACCAGCGGTAATGTTGCTATTCAGACTTTGGCTGTGACCGTACGTGGTCTGGGTGTTGGTGAAGTATCTCCGTTAGATGTCTTCAAGATTTTGCGCAAAGAAATTCTGGCTGGCCTTTGTAATGCCTTGGTCATCGGTTTGATGTTGGGTCTGTTATCGCTGTTTTGGGCGCAGGGGCAATATAGCTGGGTGGCGGTAGTAACGGGCATTGCCATGTTTTTTAATGTCTTGATTGCGGCCTCGGCAGGTACGATGCTACCGATGTTTCTCAAAAGGGCAGGACTAGATCCAGCTCTCATCAGCGGGCCATTGCTGACTACTATGCTTGATGCCATTGGATTTTTCACCTTTTTAGGCGCAGTCACATACATGTTGGGTTATGGTCATTAGACGACTCTGGGGGCTGAGCTAGGGCGAAAGCGACTGAGCACCCAAGAGCCGTTCAATGAAGTTAACCAGTGTGGTTAGTTGGCACTAACGAGTTCGACTTCAAAAATCAAGGTCGCATTAGGCGGAATTACCCCACCAGCCCCAGCGGCACCATAGCCCAAGCTCGGCGGAATGGTGAGTTTGCGCTTGCCACCCACTTTCATCGTAGACAAACCTTCATCCCAACCTTTGATCACTTCGCCGCCGCCAAGGTGAAATTTAATCGGCTCACCGCGCTTGTAGGAGTTATCAAATTCTTTGCCATCAGGTAGCGTCCCGACGTAGTTGACAGCGACAATTTGTCCAGCTTTAGGTGCTGCGCCAGTTCCAATACGCAAATCTTCGTATTGAAGGCCGGAAGGGGTTGTGGTCACGGGAGATCCTTTTTTGGTCATGGTGGTGGATGCAGGCTTTTTCGTGGGCGTGGCTTGGACGGTCGTGGCATAGCAGCCTACACACAACATACTCAGCCCCAAAGTTAACCGCAGCAAGTTCATCGGAGGTACTCAAGAATACTTTTTTATTCTCTCATAGATGCTGGCGTGCGTACTTTAGCCTGACTCATGACAGTCCATATCAGTTTTAGGATTATTGAGCTGCTTCCCATAAATCAAATGCGATCACGGTAATTACATCGTTCGCAGCAAAAATTGCGCAATTTCCAAGCTGTCCCAATCGAGAAAGGTCAAGCGCACTATTCACATCGGGGTCTCTATATCAACCGCAGTGACTACACTTAAAAAATTTACTCTCCTCTAACAAAATGGATATGATGGCACCCATATCTAGCTAATGTATACATGATTAACTAATATCAGCCATACCCCAAACTTTGGGAAAATAATAATAAAGTATGCCCTTCAGGCCATAGAAGCGAAGTCAACTTTTTATAATAATGTCCATATCATCGAACTCAATTTTGTATGACCTTGTTATGGAATGATGACTCGTGAATTCATTCCACTCGGTAATCAGCTCTGCAACATGATCGGCAAAAGACAAATGTAACATTTCACCATCAGGATACACCATGCTTATTTCATTTACTGGGATATTATCAGTTAATAGTTGTCGGATACCCTTAAAATCAATTATTACTGAAACTTTTGTATTATCTGATAATGTTGCTTCTTCCAATTCGAGCTGAACCGATTTTTTGTTATGAATAATCGCGGTAACAGTTGCATCTTCAAAATCGATATCTTTATAATTTATCATGTTAACGCACCGGGTAAAGGTGGGAGGCATCACTACCGCGAGGAACTAGGTTACCATTCTTACTCAAGTAAAAATCTGTTTTTCCTGTCAAGCTAGGATTTTCACGGTGATAGTGATCTAAACCTTCGTATCTGGACGCACCTTGCTGCTTCTTCATAGCCTTTATCTTGCAGCTGATTCGGTATCTTTTGGTAGATCCTCCCGTTGTGGTTGCCCAGCATTTGCTAATCATTAACAGGACGGTGTTATAAGCGCCCAAGCGAAGTAATATATTTACACAGGGCAATAAAACTTGTCCAATCTCAATCGCCGAGTTAAAATGCAAACCTAGAGACTGGAGCAAAACCTTGACGATTCGGGTAGCAGTAGTGGGCGGCGGACCGGCGGGTTCGAGTGCAGCAGAAGTTTTGGCAAAAGCGGGATGTGAGACCTATCTTTTTGAAAAAAATCTTAATAATAGCAAACCCTGTGGCGGCGCGATTCCGTTATGCATGGTCAAAGAATTTGACTTGCCGCAGTCAATTATTGATCGTCAAGTCCGCAATATGACGATGATCGCCCCTTCTAACCATCATGTTCATATTAATTTACCCAATCAAGGTGAATATATCGGCATGTGTCGGCGTGAAGTCCTGGATCGTTTCATGCGTGAACGGGCCGCGAGCTGTGGTGCAAATTTAATCGAAGCCGTACTCGTCGAGCTTAAAGTTGGACATCCGAACGAACTCACCTATCGCCTCAAAACTGGCGAGACCAAAACTATCCAAGTTGATTACGTAATTGGTGCTGATGGCTTTCACTCCAAGGTCGCTAAGGCGATTGATGCGGGTGATGTTCCCTATGCCATTGCCTACCAAGAGCGCATCAAATTGCCTGCTGATAAGATGGCTTACTACGAAGACCGCGCTGAGATGTACCTTGGTGGTGATGTGTCCCCAGACTTTTATGCCTGGATTTTTCCTAAATCTGACCATGTGGCTGTCGGCACTGGCACGATGATTCCCAACAAGCACGGCGTACCGACGATGCAAAATTATCTGCGGCGACGGGCGGGTACCAAAATTGAAGGCGGCGAGATCATTAAAATTGAAGCCCATCCCTTACCCGAATGCCCTCGTCCTCGGCGGGTGGTAGACCGGGTGATGCTCGTCGGTGATGCAGCGGGATACGTGACCAAATCCTCCGGTGAAGGCATTTATTTTGCTGCCAAATCGGGACGGATGGCGGCGGAACTCCTGGTTGAATTGACCGCCGGGGGTAAATATCCCGAAGAAGCTCAACTCAAGGAATATCTGCGTCGCTGGGATAAAGCCTACGGTCTGACCTATAAAGTGCTCGGTATCCTACAAAACATCTTCTATCGCAACGATGCGAGCCGCGAAGCCTTTGTCGAACTCTGCGATGACCGTGATGTACAGCGGCTGACTTTCGATAGCTATCTCTACAAAACTGTGGTTCCTGCCAACCCCCTCGTGCAGTTAAAACTCACCCTCAAGACCCTTGGCTCCCTTGCCCGTGGTCATGCCCTCGCCCCCGAGCTAGAGCATGCTATTCGCAAGAGTGCATAGAGTTTGAAATGACCCCCTAAAAAGAGAGTCGGTCTGTCAATGATAGGCTGAGTCATCCATGCCCTGAGAAAGCCCCCCCGCCCCATAAATGGGGAGCTAAAACCAGCTAATACTTGGTTTGGATACCAAAGAGAGTTAACGCTTTAGTGCTGCAAGTGTAACTTACTCTAAGAGTGCCTTGGCTCCCCATTTATGGGGCGGGGGGGCTGACGATTCAAACGGAAAGAGTATAAGTTCAAGTGTCATAGGTCTGCTCCTTCAAAATTGATATCATATCAAGTAGACCCTTGGAGTGTCATGAATGAAGCGTCTTGCCCTATTGAGTTTACTGCTGATGAGTACCGCCGTGAATGCTGAGGTCTATACCAGTACACCAGATACGCAAAAATCTCTCTTTGTGACAGTGTATAACTCCAATATTGGTTTGATTCGGGAAGTGCGCGCTCTACAAATTCCCTCGGGAGAGCAGTCCTTAAAATTTATGGGTGTTGCTGAAAAGATCAATCCTAAGACCGTGCATATCAAGTCATTAACTAGCCCTCAAGCCCTTAACGTTCTCGAACAAAATTATGAGTATGATTTACTTTCTCCAGCAAAGTTATTAGATAAATATGTTGGTAAAAAGCTAGTCCTAGTCCTTAAGCAAACAGATAATGGTACTGAGAAACTAACCCCAACAGATGCCGTATTATTGTCTAATAATGAAGGTGCGGTCTGGCAAATTGGTAACCAAATCGTCATTAATCCTGTTAATATCGCTGAAATACGCTTCCCGCAGTTGCCTGAAAGTCTGATTGCTAAACCGACGTTGATTTGGCAACTTAGTAATGAAAACCCTGCATCTCAAAATGTCGAGGTCTCTTATCTAACCGATAATCTTGATTGGCAGGCTGATTATGTTTTGTTAATTAATGCTAAGGATACTCAGGCTGATCTTACGGGTTGGGTAACAATAGATAATAAAAGTGGCACGGAGTATAAAAATGCTCAGTTACAGTTAGTTGCGGGTGATGTGAATCGGGTAGATAATCAACCTGTAGATATACTCTCAAATGTTGCGAAAAGAAGCATGTCAGATAGTGCACAACAATTTCAACAAGAAAACCTTTTTGAATATCATCTTTATACGCTGCAACGTCCGACTACGCTCAAAAATAATCAAACTAAGCAAATTAGCTTACTAGAAGCTCAGGGTATTAGCATTCACAAGCTCTTTACCCTCTCGGGACAATCGGGTTATTATCGTGGTTACAATCAACCCGGTGTCCCGATCAAAGAGAAAGTAGCGGTTTCGATTCAACTGGTTAATAGTCAAAAGAATAATCTTGGTCAACCTTTACCTGCTGGTATCGTACGCCTCTATAAATCTGATAGTAAAGGCGGGCAACAATTCATTGGTGAAGACCGCATCGACCACACCCCCAAAGATGAAACAGTAACCGTCAGAGTGGGCGAAGCCTTCGATATCGTCGCTGAACGTAAACAAACAGATTATCAAGCTCTCAAAAACAGCACTTACGAATATGCCTACGAAATCACCTTACGTAATCGCAAAAGCGAACCAATTACCGTTACTATTAATGAACCAATTAACGGTGATTGGGATGTGATCTCTTCCTCATTTAAGTGGGAAAAAACTAGTGCTTTCGCAGCTAAGTTTACCGTCCCTGTGGCGGCTGATGGCACGGCGATCCTAAGCTATCGGGTGAGGGTTAAAAATTAAAGCATCTTCATAATAAGCATATTGGCGGAGCACGGGCGGACTAAAATTAGAGGGTTACTGAGTCACGGATGAAAAAATTAACCCTTACTGCTGCCTTTGATCGCCTACAACAAGTCTTACCCGGTTATGAAGTCCGCCAAGCCCAACTGGATCTTGCCCGCACCATTGAACGGGCGTTTGCGGAGCGTTTGCCTGCGGTCTGTGAAGCCCCAACGGGTGTAGGTAAGTCTTTTGCTGGGTTAGTTCCTGCCTTACTGAGCGGTAAACGGGTTGTTATTGCTACGGCAACGATTGCCTTACAGGATCAATATTTGCAAAGCGATATCCCTGTTCTCCAAAAAGCCCTGGGCAAATTTACGGCTTATCTCGTCAAGGGTCGTCGTCATTACGTGTCCCTGCGTCGCCTAGAGCAATCGCTTTTGGCACCACCCGAGCTGCGGGATTGGGCTTATGGCAGTGAAACTGGTGATTGGGCAGAATTACCGCGCTTGCCCAGTAGTGAAATCTGGGAAGATATCAAGTCGGATGCGGATGATTGTCTCGGCAAAAGCTGTAGTTACTATCAAGATTGCAAGTATTTCTCTGCTCGCCGCGAGTTAGAAAAAGCTGATGTTTTGATTGTCAATCATGCGCTGTTGATGGCTGATCATCTCACAGGAGGTAGTCTTTTACCGCCCTATGACCTGCTGATTGTTGATGAAGCCCACCAGTTTTATGACTACGCTACCAATGCCTTTACTAGTGAAATCAGCAATTTTGGGATACGCCATTTATTACGTCGGGTACGCAAACATTTTGGCGAGCTGCAAATTTATACCAATGAAATAGAGACGGAAGCTCAAAAAATCTTTATGGACTTACTAGTAAATGGCACAAATGACCGTCCGTTTAGTCCTGATTATGTTAATTTAATTCCACTTTTTCAGCGGTTAGATAAACTGCGTGAGCATCTACAGCAGCCTATCGCCGGATCAGATACTGAAAAGCAAATGCGTCAGGAAAAAATTTTACAAACACTAACAGGCTATTGTAATCATTTAGATCACCTGACCCACAATGCGCGCAATCGTGAGTTAATCAACTGGGTACATATTGAAGGTAATAAACAAGGGCGCGAGTTAAAAACTGCCCTGCTGAGTACGCCTCTTGATGTAGCTCCTGTTTTACAAAACTGGTTGTTTAGTAGTGATAGTCCGACAGTGATTTTTATGAGTGCAACCTTGAGTGCCCTGAGTCAAGACCCTTTTAATTATTTTCGTCAACAAGTTGGCTTAAAAACAGCACAAGCCCTAGAAGTCCAGCTAGATAGTCCGTTTAATTATGATGAACAATGTCTACTTTATGTGCCAAAACATCTACCATTGCCATCAGAAAATATCTATAATCAAGCAGTTGCCCAAGAAGTAGCTGATCTACTTAATCTTAGTCAGGGACGAGCGTTTGTTCTGTTTACTTCCAATAAAGCTATGCTTGAGGTGTATGGATTAGTTTCTCAGCAAGTAAAATGGCCTTGTAAAAATCAAGATCAAAGCAGTAAACGGGCTTTGCTAGATTGGTTTTTGACGACACCTAACCCGGTTCTATTTGGGGTTAACTCCTTGTGGGAAGGCATTTCAATCACGGGTTCTCAATTATCAATGGTAATTATTGACCGCCTGCCATTTCAGAGTCCTGGTGATCCGGTCTATGATGCGCGCTGTGAACAATTGAAATCGCAACTCAACCGTTCTTGGTTTGAAGAATTAGCTTTACCCCATGCGGCATTACGGCTCAAACAAGGCTTTGGTCG
This sequence comes from Gloeobacterales cyanobacterium, assembly GCA_038226175.1. Classification (GTDB taxonomy): domain Bacteria; phylum Cyanobacteriota; class Cyanobacteriia; order Gloeobacterales; family Anthocerotibacteraceae; genus JBBRQP01. Next base: position 45,735 of record JBBRQP010000005.1, on the reverse strand, counting down.
CCTGATTCGCACGACGACGGATCGCGGTATTGTCACATTACTTGATCCGCGTTTGACGAATAAAGGCTACGGTAAAAAACTCCTAAGAAGTTTACCCTCAGCGCAGCTTACCCATAGGTTTGATCCTGAATTATTTGCCAAGTATTTGCGTTAGCTCAAGCCCCCCCGCCCCATAAATGGGGAGCCAGGGCACTCTTGGGGAAAGCTACACTTTTAGAAATAAAGCGTTAACTCTCCTTTGACTCTAAGCTCAGGTATCCAAACCAAGTATTAGCTGGTTTTAGCTCCCCATTTATGGGGCGGGGGGGCTGACTATGCAAACGAAAAGAGTATAAACACTCATTTGCTAATTGGTATACCTTGACACAACCTAGGTTTCCCGCTCACCATAGAGACAGCACACACGAGGCGGACATGGCTTTAGCAGTAGGCACCCCAGCACCAGATTTTACCGTTAACGATACCCATGGTCAAAACGTAAGCCTTGCTGCCCTCAAGGGTCAGATGGTAGTTTTGTACTTTTACCCCAAAGATGACACCCCTGGTTGCACCAAAGAAGCCTGTAGTTTTCGGGATAACTGGGAGCAGTATTTAGCCAAAGGCATCAAAGTATTTGGCGTCAGCATGGATGACGAAACCTCTCACCAAGCCTTTAGTGCCAAATTTAATCTCCCCTTCCCCCTGCTCGCCGATGTGGGTGGTAAAGTCGCTGAAGCCTACGATGCTTCCGGTGGCGCCTATGCCAAACGTATTACTTATATCATCGGCACCGATGGCCTGATCCAACAGGTCTACACCACAGTCAACACGGCTACCCATGCCGAGGATATTCTCGCTGCTGTTGGTTAAATGACCCAGCTCACTTCGGTTTGTAAAACCTCAGCAATGCTCTGGGCTATGACCCGGCGCATTGCTTGTGGGTGGGGTGTATAGCCCAGGATTTCCTGAAGACCGCGAATCGGTAAGTCAGTATCCGGAAAAAGCTCTTGTAAAAAACGGTAATCAGGCTCCAGCAGGATTGATCCCTGCTGTAAAATTGCCTGACCGCGTCGTAATTGCGCCGAACCAATCACTTTGTAACCTTGCCAACACAGATCAGCACCCGTTGGTTGTGCAAAACAAGCGGTTTGTCCCCGATAATCCGGATCGCCCCCGCCATAATCTAGGCTAACGCCAAGCTGAGCAAAAGCCTGAATCAGGATACTCGAAAGTTGCTGATAGGTCTCAACTAAATTACCCCTCAGCCCGGAAGTCACCAAGGTATAGGTGATATCGCCACCGTGCCAAACTGCACGCCCCCCGGTTGGACGACGGATAGGCGTTAGCTTATGCCAGTCCGCACGCAAATTTTGCTGATGATAGCCCACTGACAGAGCTGCGGGAGTCCATACCGAAAGATAAAAAGTTGAGGGAATCAGGCCTTGTTGATGTTTATCGAGTAGGTCAAGGTCACGCTGCATATGTTCAGAGCCGGAACCATAGATCACGGGTAAACATTGCCAGAATTGTTGGTGGGGGGTAGGCATTAAACTAAAATCCTGATGTTATAGATTTAGGTTGTGTGACCTATCATTTTAGTTCAATCTTAAGCTTCCATCCAAGCTGTAATCAGGGATAAAGCCGTACAAACAGCGGTCTCTGCGCGTAAAATTCGGGTACCGAGCGAAACAGGCATCGCCGCGTGGACGTGGACTTCTTGCTCCTGCCAGCCTCCCTCTGGGCCAATCCAAATACCTATCGGCTGCGGTACTTGGGTTTGCAGATGGTTCAACAACAGTGGTGTGGGCTTAGCCAACTGTCGGGCAACCGCGATGTACTGCAAAGCAGAGGGACATTGGACTTGGACTAAGGGCATCACTGGCAAAATCTGCGGTAAATAAAGGCGTTCACACTGCTCACAGGCTTCACGGCTAATCTGTTGCCAACGCAATTGTTTTTGGGGTGAAGGCGTGAGTTGGGTATAGGCCGTGGTCAGCGGCTGAATGGTGGTCACGCCTAATTCAGTGGCTTTTTGGATTAGCCAATCCATCGTGTCACCTTTGAGAACACCGACACCCAGCCAAACGGGAAAAGGGGGTTCGGTCGGCGTCAGCGTCAACAGTTCAACTAGTTGCGCCGTAGCTTCGTGCCAGAGGGCTCGCCAGATTTGCCCCTCGCCATTGAGCACCAAAATTTCTGCCCCAGCCCGTAGGCGCAAAACCCGCTTGAGGTAATGGTTCTGAGCCGCTTCGAGCTGGATTGTTTGCTCAGCAAAGCAGGCTGGATTGCACCAAAGGCGCGGTAGCTGCTTTAAGCGCGCTGCGCGATCAAAGCCGCCCACTGTCCCTCCGTCAAGGTCTCTTGTAATAACCAACGGTCGCCAAAAGCCGCTGTGATCTGAGGAATTTGCGTGATCAACGTGCCGCTAAAAATCGCCCAAGCTCCTGGTTGTAACAGGTCTTCGATCTGCGGTAATAATTCCAAAATTACGGGTGCCAAGATATTGCACAAAATGCCATCGACGGGTGGTGTGATCCCACTGACACTGCCTTCTTTGACGATAGCGATTAAGCCATTGTGAGCGAGATTTTGTGCCGTTGCACTAACAGCTTGGTCTTCTAGATCTACCGCCTGAGCTGAAGCGGCACCGAGTAACAGCGCACCAATCGTCAAAATACCCGACCCACAACCGATATCAGCAACACGCTCACCGCCTTTGATACAACGCTCTAGGGCTTGCAAACACAGACGGCTCGTCTCATGCTCGCCCGTCCCAAAGGCTAAACCAGCATCTAATTTGAGCACCAACCGCTCACCCGGCTCACAGGTCATCCAAACCGGACAAATCATAAATTTTTCACCGACTGGGCGCGGGTGCCAGTGGGTCATCCATTGGGTTGCCCAGTCTTGATGGGGGATCTCTATAGTTTCGAGCTTCGGCATGGCTAGCCCAAATGTTGCCGCATCTTGGGTAAGGTCAGTCTCTAGTAGGGCTAAAGTTTTCGGCGTGAGCGGTACTCGACTAAAAATTCGTACCCGTAAAATGCCGTCGCGGGTTTCTGTTGCCACACCCAATACATCCCAATCGGTTACCCGCCACAAACAGGTTTCTTCGAGGATCGTATCAGTAATGATCGTCAATTCCCACATGATGCCGACCATTCGGGACTTTAGTAGTCTAGCCCGTTTATCCTGCCAAAATAATTTTGTCCTTACGCAAGTCTGCGCTCTGGTTAATTCGTCCAGAGTCGTGATACCAAGTAAGAGAGTCAGCCAGCCCCGCCGCCAAAGAAAACTCCGGTTGCCAAGCCAAATCCTGCTGAGCTTTGGTAATTGCGGTGAAAAAGTGCTGTTGGCGTAACGGAAAAAATTTGCGCCCAAAATCAGGATAGGTGCTGGGATCAAAAAATCGGATATCAGCTTTTTTGTTACAGACTTCAGCACAGGCGCGCGCCAGACCCACAAACGACATATATTCAGCGCCACTGACATTATAAATCTGTCCGACAGCTTGCGGCTTACCCAAGACCGCGACACAAGCCCGTGCCAGATCAGCTGCATGACCGAGTTGGGTCAGACTCTGACCATCACCTGGTATTAAAATTGGCTGGTCATGGACTAGACGATCAAAAAACCAAGCCTCAATATCGTTGTAGTTGCGTGGACCATAAATATAAACCGGACGAATACTCGTGGCACACAGCGCAGGGTCAGCCAGTAAATACTCGTCAGTTTCACTTTTGCCGATATGACGGCTCTTAGGATCAAGGGGGCTCGCCTCACTCAAGGGCCAAAGCTCGGTGAGTTGATAGACCCCAGCCGAACTGATGTAGACAAAATGCGCCACCTTACCCCGGAAGTATTCGGCAAAGACCGCAGTCTGGGCTTGCTGGCGACCACTAGTATCAAAAACCGCATCAAACTTTTGTCCCGCTAATAGATTTGGTATTTGGGCAAAGTCATCCCGGTCACCGATGAGGCGTTCGACACCTTCGGGTAAGGTCGCCGGATGTTGACCGCGGTTAAATAAAACCACCTCATGCCCGGCTTGCACCAACTGTAAACATAGGTGATAACCCACAAACCGTGTTCCGCCCACAATCAAAACTCGCATACAACTACCTAACGTGCGTCTCTCATATTGTCCCTGAAATTGTGCCAGCACCCGAGGCCTAGTCAGAAGTTGATTGTTGACCCAACCGATGCGCCAAGATGGCGTGAGCAGCAGATTTTGTGGACGTTACGCTATCCAAAAGGGCTAGATTCGTGATTAACTAGTCATGATCACAGGTACGGTCTATGATTTCGAGCAATGATTTTCGCACAGGCACCACGATTGAATTAGATGGACAGGCGTGGCGGGTCATAGAATTTCAGCACGTCAAACCAGGCAAAGGCTCGGCGTTTGTCCGTACCAAACTCAAAAGTGTCCAGTCCGGTTCTGTTAATGAACGTACTTTTCGAGCTGGGGAAATGTTACCTTCAGCCACAGTCGAGAAGAGCGAAATGCAGTTTCTCTACCCTGAGGGTGGAGCCTTTATCTTTATGAACATGGATAGTTACGAACAGAGTGAACTCAAAGCCGAAGAGATTGGACCGGGTGTCAAATATATCAAAGAAGGCATGACTGTCAGTGTACTGGTTTATAAAGATACGGTCATTGGTGTCGAACTTCCCAACTTTGTGATTCTCGAAGTCACCCAAACTGATCCGGGCTTCAAGGGTGATACGGCGACTAACACCCTCAAGGCCGCGACCGTTGAAACCGGAGCGACGGTTCAGGTACCAATTTTTGTGAATATTGGTGACCGCATCAAGATCGATACCCGTTCGGATTCTTACCTAGGACGCGAGCAGTGAAATTTGACCTCTCTGAAATCCGTGAACTGATCCAGATTCTCAACAAGACCGATGTCACCGAACTCGAACTCAAGGATGGTGACACCCAGCTTACGATTCGCAAAAACACCGGAACGACAATGGTGAGTGCAGTGCCGCTCATGGCAACATCGCCTATGAGTGCTGCGGTGCCAACAGCTACGCCTAGTAACCTCGTCGAAGTCAAAGCGCCGATGGTTGGCACCTTTTATCGGGCCACCTCTCCCGAAGCTGACCCCTTCGTGGAAGTCAATGACCGGGTACGGGTCGGTCAGACGGTTTGTATCATCGAAGCGATGAAACTGATGAATAACATTGATGCAGAATCTGCTGGGCGAATTGCCGAAATCTTAGTGGAAAATGGTCAACCCGTCGAATTTGGTCAGGTTCTCTTTCGCCTAGAAATGGGTTAGAGCTTAAGTCACGTCGTACCTAGGGTATCGCGGTGACAAGCTGCACAATAGCCCCAGCGTTGCAGACTCGCCGGATGACTGACTTGGTGACAGCGTGGACAAGGCGGTGATTGCTCCCGTCGCCAGCGCAAAACCTGACTCACTTGACCAAACCGCTCTTGTACATCCTCAGTCGGCGGCCACCGAAATGATTTACGTTTCATTGCGCTTGATTTGGTAGTGGTGGCGGTGCCTATAGTTTTTTTGGTTTGCCAGCCACTCGTCGAGAATCGTAATTCAACTAAGTGCAGATCGGGTAAGGCTTGGCTTAATTTTTGGCGTAATAAGTCTCGCTGATAGGTCAATTGCTGCGCCCAAACCGCACTAGATGTTGCAATCCATAGGATACCGTTTTGTACCCGAACCGGTTGGCTATGTTTGGCAACTTGGGTGCCTGCTACCTGCGTCCACACTTCGACAATCGCCAAAAATTCCTGGGGTTTACGCCAGGTTTGACTTTTTTGTAACTCTTGCAGAATTTGGTCAAGGCGGGTTGGTTTGCTCATCTTAGCCAAACCGCTGCTGATGCCAAACCCAAGCTGTTTTGAGAATTACTTCTAAGGCATCATAGCGCGGTTGCCAGTGCAGTAACTGCCGAATTTTTTGACTACTGCCGACCAAGATTGCGGGATCGCCGGGGCGACGTGCGCCCAGAGTAATGGGAATAGGACAGCCCGTCACTTGCTCTGCCATCGTGATCACCTCATGCACCGAAAACCCATTGCCATTACCCAGATTTAAATGCTGACTAGCCCCGCCCTCAAGCAGATATTGCAATCCCAAAACATGGGCAGAGGCCAAATCGGTGACATGGATATAATCACGAATACAGGTACCATCGGGGGTGTCATAGTCGGTACCAAAAATTGTAATCTGAGGACGACGACCCAAGGCCACATCTAGCACCAAAGGAATGAGATGGGTCTCAGGATTATGATCTTCGCCAATACCGCCATCGGGGTCAGCTCCCGCCGCGTTGAAATATCGCAAGGAGAGATACCGTAAACCCATGGCCTGATGTAGATCCCGCAGAGCAGCTTCGACCATCAATTTACTCATGCCATAGGGACTAATCGGATTTTGGGGATGATCTTCGGTCAGGGGTAGAAACTGCGGCGGGCCATAGGTCGCACAACTACTCGAAAAAATAATATTATTAACCCCAGCTTGGGTCATGACTTCGAGCAAATTGAGCGTATCGCTAAAATTATTACGATAATATTTCAAGGGGTCAGTCACAGATTCGCCCACATAAGTGTAGGCCGCAAAATGGATCACGCCGACAAATTGATGCTCCCGAAAAACCTGCTCTACCAAAGTCTGGTCTCGTAGCTCGCCGACAATCAAAGCCTCAGCTGCCACAAATTCGCTATGACCATAGACCAAATTATCAAAAACCCACGGTTCAAACCCTGCCTGCTGTAAGGCTCTAACCGTATGCGAGCCGATATAGCCAGCGCCACCTGTGACAAGAACTTTATGCTTCATGGCAACTTAATACCGAATGCACTTAAGTCTATCAAATTAACTGTGTTGTCCCGCTAGGAATTCTGACGGGTGCGATAGAGGGTGTAGCCCGCCATCATCAGGGTGATATTACCTAATAATGTCATGGTAGCTTGGATATTACCTAACCAAAATAAATCAGGTGCGTTATCAAAATAGTGCCAAACCACAATCGCTAAGCCTCCAACCAAAGCTGGTAGCATTGCCCAAGCCAGATTATGCCAAACCGGGTTTTTGGTGCGTTCGCCATATTGCCAGATCAAGATAATAGCGGTTACCCATTCAAGGATGCTAGCAATATGGATAATCCAAGTCGGAATGGACAGAGCGTGCATGAATCACAAAAAAGCAGTTTACTTGACTTAGCCTAGCAAACTTTTTTGCTGCACTGTAAACCAGCCGCTACTGTGTGAACTAAGACCTTATACGTAGCGGCTCAACTGTGCCCAACAATACGCCTGGGATGTGTATTGTTGGGCAAGAGGCTGATCGAGAGAGTCGAGCCTGCCCAATAGTGTAAAGCTGTTAGATTGATTGACGCTCCTTGAGCAATCACAGTGGGTTACAATAGCGTAAAAAATGGAAGGTATGGTTTCACCCATTCATTTGTACCGTAGTGATACCCGGCAGTGGGTTGGACAAGTTTCTTCCGAACAACCCCTGACACCCTATGTGGAATGGGATGGACAAACTTGGGCTGTCTTAGAGCGTAGTCATCATTACGACCTCAAAGGCGGCAAATATCAACTCAAGCGGGTATCGCTTTTTGTGCGACCAGTTGCGGTTGACCTGCGTGACCGTCAGCAGCTGGGTGAGGTCTGGGCTATTGGTGACCCCTCTTGTCGCTTTAATGCCCATTCTGAGCTTTTACGGTGTACGCCCAATCCCCATGGGCCTTGTCTTGGCTGTAAGTTTTATGAGCAGAGGTAAGTGTGCAGTTTCCAGAGATCGTATTAGCCGCCGATGAGCCTCTCGATGAGGCATTTCGCTACGTCGTATCACGGTTTAGTGACCAAGGGTTTCCAGTACAAACTTTAGAAGAAATTACAGCCCAATTGCCCTGCGCTGACCAAATTAGTTTATTCACTGTCAGTGGGACAAGAGACTTACATTTATTCGTGGTGGTAACCCGAGAATGGGACGAACCCCTAGTGCTAACAACTCTCGAGAGCCTGTTGAGTCTGCGGCAAGCAGCACCGACATTGCGATTAACTGTCCGGTTTATCGCGGCGCATCCGTTACCGTCACTCCTTGCTTATGTATTTGAGGATAGTATGCGCGGACAGCTAGAGAGTGAAGCGATTTTGGAAGTGCGCTTTGACTTCGATACGCCTATGCATCTCGAACGCCCGGTCTATTTGGCACGACAAATTCAACGTTGGCTCCAGGATTTTGGGCATCGTACTTTGTATCCTGATCAGTTGGAAACCATTGCCTGGATCAACCGTTTTGTTTTAGAAGAGCTGCGTCAGCCCGTCATCATTGATGACGAACCCTATGAACCCCTTAATTCACTGATTTGCTTAGGTTGTTTAGTGGGTGAGGTTTTAGCCCACCAACCTCAGCTTCAGGCCCGGTGGGTCAGCAGTGAGGTGTTGGGTGGTGCTGCCTTGGAAGTTTGCCCACGTATGGCACGTAGTGAGCGTTCGTGGTGGAGTTGGCGAGAGCCGGAGCCCCCAGCGCCCGCCATAGAATGGGAGAAAGCGGTAGCGTTTAACCCGATTGGTCGCGTGATTCAATTATTTCGAGAAGGTGAGACCGAGGATTTGATGGTTTTTGTCGAGCGGGTACTCAGCTACTGGGATGTATAGCAAAACCATAAACAGTCTGCGAAACCAAGTTTTCTTACTTGTGTTTAATCGCTATTCATACGGCATACCACAATCTATACGTGTATGTACGGAAGATGTATTAGTTTCTTGATTTAATCGATATATTCACTTACTATTGTTTTGATCAACAAATCTGAACTAAATTTGCAAGTCCTTGAGGAGATGTTTACATGATCACGCTTTCCCCCAAAGCTCTTACTCTTGCCGCGCTCTTGGCTCTGATGCCGATAAGTGCTGCTCATGCCGTCGGTGTTACCTATTCAGCGAATACCTGGACAACGGGTTACACGACAGGCAGCAGCTACTACATTGCTGACCCCACTGAACCGACAGGTTTATCTGGTGGTACTGCCCAAGGTTATGACAACGTCAATGATTATCAGTCCTTAGATATCAATAGCACTATTGTTGTTCCTCAGTTTGATGCGTCTCTTTACGATATTGGCTACGGCGTAACCCTCGATAGCGTCACGATCTCGGCTACGGGTTATGTTTTTGGTGATGCGTAGGGCGAAAATAAAACAGCACAACCTTCCACTATTACCCTTAATCTAAAGTCAACCATGACCCTCGGTGCCCCTGGGTTTTCGACACAGGGCCCACAGTGATTCCCTTAGCTAATACCACAACTGCTGTAGGTGCCTACGATGGTAGTTTAGATTTTGCTGGCACTTCAGGAGTTTCCTTTGTAGGTCTCGCAGGAAGCACTAGTGGTACATCAACTACCACTTCTACTGGGGCTTACGTGGGTAACAGTAACCTCAATTTAACCTACACGGCAACGGGTAACTCTTTTGGTTCAGGCCCTGCTAAAGCAACCTACAACTTCGACACTTATGGTGCGGCAGCCTACCAAGTCACCTACAATTACACGGTTAATACGGTTCCTGAACCTTCATCTTTTGTTGGTTTGGGTTTATTAGGGATTGGTGCATTCTCTACGATCAACCGTAAGAAAAAAGCCCAGTAAAACTAGTTTAAGACCGTGATCATCCACTAACCAATACCTTTCTCTAATGACAGAGAAAGGTATTTTTTTAGGCAAGGGCTGCCCTTCTAGCCCATCTGAAGACAGCTTAAAGCAGCTGCTTTGTGACTCCAATCAGACAGTATGGAACAGCCAAAAAGCCTTCAATCTTGACTAGAAGTAAACCTTCTTTGTAGCAAATTTGACCAGATGCACATAATAATCCACATGGTAATGCTTTTTAGTTATAGGCTTCATGCCTTTTGTGAAGATATATGTATGTTATGTATCTGAGACTACATTTACCGAAGCAAACAGGGTGTTTCCTAGTGTACATAGTTGTTTTGCATACCCACCTCACCATGACCCAATCTTCCCCTGCCACCCCTGCTCATCCTTTGACCCGTCGTAGCCTTCTTTTGGCTGGCGGAGCTGCCGTCGGCGGACTACTCGCGCCCGGTTATGTCAATGCTGCTGATACCCCCGAGACAACCAAAGCCAAGCTTGGTTTTATCGCCCTGAGCGACTGTGCGCCCCTTGTCATTGCTAAAGAAAAGGGCTACTTCGAGAAGTACGGCATGAAAGATGTAGATGTCCTCAAGCAGGCCTCTTGGGGTGCCTTGCGCGATAACCTTGAGCTAGGTACCGGTGGTGGTGGGATTGATGGTGCACATATCTTGTCGCCCATGCCCTACTTGATGAGCAACGGCAATATTACCAAGGGTAACCAAAAAATTCCGTTGTACATTTTGGCGCGCTTAAATCTTAACGGTCAGGCCATTTCTGTTTCCAATAAATATAAAGCTCTTAAATTAGGACTCAACTCATCTCCTATGAAGACGATCACCGCTGCTGCCAAAGCTAAGGGTGACCCGGTAACCGTTGCCATCACTTTTCCGGGCGGTACGCACTGGGCTTGGATGCGCTATTGGCTGGCTGCCGGTGGGGTTGATCCGGATTCAGATGTCAAAGTCATTACGATTCCGCCGCCACAGATGGTTGCTAATATGAAAACTGACACCATGGATGCCTTCTGTGTCGGTGAACCTTGGAACCAGCAGCTGATCAACCAACTGGTCGGTTACTCTGCGATCACGACTGGACAACTCTGGAATAACCATCCCGAAAAAGCTTTTACAGTACGCGCTGACTGGGCTGATAAAAACCCGAAAGCCGCTAAAGCCTTACTCATGGCAGTTCAAGATGCTCAGATCTGGTGCGACAAAATGGAAAACAAAGAAGAACTTTCCAAAATCGTCTCTGCCCGTCAATGGATCAACGCTCCGGTCAAAGATATCATCGCCCGCTACAAAGGCATTTTTGACTTCGGTGATGGCCGCCCAATTGAGCGTGACAGTCCCCACATCATGAAATTCTGGCAAAATAACGCCTCTTATCCTTACAAGAGCCATGACCTCTGGTTCTTGACCGAGGATATGCGCTGGGGTATTTTGCCCCAAAAAACCGATACCAAAAAACTGGTTGCTGCGGTCAACCGCGAAGATATGTGGCGGGATGCTGCCAAAACGATTGGTCAAACGGCTGCTATTCCCAAGAGCACATCCCGTGGGGTTGAAAAATTCTTTGATGGCGTGAAATTTGATCCCGCCAAACCCGAAGCTTATCTTGATGCCGTCAAACTTAAAAAACTTGTATGAGGGTAACCTAATGACCGCCACCTCTGAAGATAAAAAAGTGCTCACTGCTCCTACGCCTCTTGCTTCCGAGAAGGCTAATCCCCTAGGTGAGTTTCTCCAAAAAGCTGATTTTATCCTCCTGCCGCTGTTGGCGATTGGGATCTTTTTAGGACTTTGGCAATTCTTTAGTGCCATCGGCAAAACTGGTCAGATTCCTGGGCCTGTACAGGTTTTGACCGATAGCTGGCCTTTGATCTCCGACCCATTTTTTGATCATGGCTCTAATGACAAAGGCTTGGGCTGGCAGCTGATTGAGAGTCTGAAACGGGTAGCTGTGGGCTATATCCTAGCGGCAGTGGTGGGGGTCAGTATGGGTATTTTGCTAGGGTCTTTTAAGCCCTTTCGGACAGCCGTTGACCCGATCATTCAAGTTTTGCGCACAGTACCCCCGCTGGCTTGGTTACCGATTGCCCTCGCCGCGCTTAATCAAGCCGAACCGGGTGCGATTTTTGTAATTTTTGTGACAGCAGTATGGCCGATTATGATCAACACGGCGGTCGGTGTAATGCAGACACCTCAGGATTACCGCAACGTTGCTGATGTTTTACAGCTTTCACGCACCACCTATTTTTTCCAGATTCTAATCCCCTCGGCGGCGTCCTATATTTTTACGGGCCTGCGCATCGCGGTGGGTCTGGCTTGGCTCGCGATTGTTGCAGCAGAAATGCTAACTGGCGGCGTCGGCATCGGCTTTTTCATCTGGGATAGCTACAACAGTTCACGGATGAGTGACATCATCATTGCGGTGCTGTATGTGGGCTTGGTCGGGTTTGCCCTGGATCGGCTGGTATTTTATATCGGTAAATGGTTCGTCGTCTCGGAGTAACAGCATGGCTTTTTTGGAAGTGCAGAATGCGGGGAAGATTTTTACTTCCAGTAGTGGCAAGATTTATGAGGCTCTACGCGGCGTAAATCTCCAGATCGAGGAGGGCGAATTTGTCTCTTTAATTGGACACTCCGGCTGTGGTAAATCGACTGTCCTCAACATGATTGCGGGGTTGGGGCTGGCGACTAGCGGACGGGTAGTCGTGGATGGCAACACGGTTAATGCACCGGGGCCTGATCGCATGGTCGCCTTCCAAAATCACTCGCTTTTGCCTTGGCTGACTGTACGCCAAAATATTGCTCTTGCTGTCAATGCCGTTTATGCCAAAACCCTGTCCGAAGATGAGCGCAATGCCTTAGTCGAAGAACACATTATGATGGTCAACCTCAGCGCGGCAGCGGATAAAAAGCCCAACCAAATCTCGGGGGGGATGCGTCAGCGTGTTGGTATTGCCCGAGCGCTCGCCACGCGCCCTAAAGTTCTCTTACTTGATGAACCTTTTGGCGCGCTAGATGCCTTGACCCGTGGGCGTTTGCAAGAACAGCTCCTCAAAATCTGGGAAGCCCATCGCATTACCGTAGTCATGATTACTCATGATGTTGAAGAAGCCCTCTTACTCTCAGACCGCATCGTGATGATGAGTAATGGCCCGGCGGCGCAAGTCGGAGAAATCATGACCGTCGAGCTGCCCCGTCCTCGCCAGCGCATGGAAGTAATTAACAATCCCAATTACTACCGCCAACGCAACGAACTGCTCTACTACTTAAATAAAGCCAAGAAAGCCAAAGCGGGCAAGGTTCCAGCAACACCCGTGACTAGCTCGGTCAACTCAAGCCTAGAGAAATCAACCTTAACCCTAGGCTTTGTGGCACTCTCTGATTGTGCGCCTCTGGTAATTGCCCAAGAAAAAGGCTTCTTCAAAAAACATGGCCTTGATGTCACCTTATCGCGGGAACCGAGTTGGAAAGCGATTTTGCAAGGGGTACTCGAAGACCGTCTTGATGCGGCTCAAATGGTCGCAGGGATGCCCCTAGGCGAATTACTCGGGACTTATCAACGCACAGCAATACCGCTCGTGAGTGCTATGACACTAACCCGTAATGGCAATGCCATCACCCTAGGACGCAAATTTTATGATCAAGGCGTGCGTTCTCGTGAAGATTTTAAACGCTATTTGGAGGCTGACCGCTCGGGCAAAAAGCACACTCTAGGCATGGTGCATCCTTTTTCGATGCATAACCTGATGTTGCGCTACTGGTTAGCGGGAGCCAATATTGACCCTGATCACGATGTCAATTTAGTAGTGATCCCGCCACCACAGATGGTCGCTAATTTACAAGCTGGTAATATTGACGGCTATTGCACTGGCGAACCCTGGAATGCGCGAGCGGTTCATGAGGGCTTAGGCTTTGTACCCGTCACTGATCTCGATATTTGGGCTGGTCATCCTGAGAAGATTTTAGGACTTAAGGAAAGCTGGGCTGAGGCTAATCCTAAGACTCACTTGGCGCTGATTAAAGCTCTAATTGAAGCGGGTCATTACTGTGCCGACTTAGCTCATCGCGAAGAAATAACGCAACTCATTACCCAGAAAAAGTATGTATCAGCTGACCCCATCTATGGTACATTAGGGCTATCTGGTACCTACGATTATGGATTTGGGCGAACGGAGCCAGTGCCTAACTTTAATTCTTTTGATCCGACGGTAGATAATCTCACCGAAAAGTTGTGGATTCTCACACAAATGGCGCGCTGGGGCTTGGTCACTTTTCCCGAAAATTGGCAAGATGTCTTAGCCCGTATTTATCGCGATGATCTCTATCGACAAGCTGCTAGCCAATTGGGGATCACTGTGCCGACGGCGACCTATCAGCCTCTGACCCTGCCTGATGGCATGACCCTTGATCCGGCAGACCCGCTCGCTTATTTACAGCAGTTTGCGATTCAGCGCGAGATTAATATTGCCGCTGTCAAATTACCCGCTCGTTTACTTTACGTGGCTTAGGAGACAGTATGAGTCAGGCTTTTTTGGAATTGAGCTATATCACCAAGACCTTTCCTACGCCCAAGGGGCCCTTTGTGGCGGTCAAAGATGTGGCTTTGCGGGTTAAAGAAGGAGAATTTATTGCCTTACTAGGACACTCAGGTTGTGGCAAAAGTACCTTGCTCAATATGGTGGCAGGCCTGAGTCGGGCAAGCGCAGGGGGTGTGATCCTCGAAGGCCGTGAAGTCACTAGCCCGGGTCCAGACCGGATGATGGTCTTCCAAAATTATTCGCTTCTGCCCTGGCTTAGTGCCTACGAAAACGTCCATTTAGCCGTTAAACAGGTTTTGGCTGAACAGACAGCTGAGCAACAACAAGAGATTACCGAACGCTATATTGACTTGGTCGGCCTGACACCTAATGCCCACAAAAAACCCAAAGAGTTATCTGGTGGTATGAAACAACGGGTTGCTATTGCCCGGGCTTTGGCGATCAAACCCAAAGTCTTATTGCTGGATGAACCTTTTGGGGCGCTAGATGCCTTGACCCGCGAAGAAATGCAAGATGAAGTATTAAAGATCTGGGAAGCTAATCGCACAACCGTGTTGATGGTAACCCACGAAATTGATGAAGCCATCTTGTTATCTGACCGAATTGTGATGTTGACTAATGGCCCAGAAGCCACCATTGGTGAAGTGATTGACGTACATTTTCCCCGTCCGCGTGAGCGCGCTGAGATCATGGAAGACCCAGCTTATTATACAATTCGTAATCAGATTCTGACATTCCTGTATGATCGTTTTGGTGACCCTGTATTGGCGGACTAAGTGACAGCATCAGTCAAAACCCTGTGTCCCTACTGTGGCGTTGGTTGCGGTTTAGAAGTTGTAACAACCGATCACAAACTCAAAGTGCGTGGCGACCGGGAACATCCCTCAAGCCAGGGCATGATCTGTGTCAAAGGTGCAACAATCCTTGAATCATTGCATCAGGATCGCTTGCTTTATCCCTTATGGCGTGAGCATTTGAGTCAGCCTTTTAGCCAAATTAGTTGGGAAGAGGCGATGACCAAGCTAGTTGAACGCATCCAATTAGTACAGGCTAATTATGGTGTAGATGCTATCTGTATGTATGGGTCAGGCCAATTTGTTACGGAAGATTATTATGTGGCACAAAAACTTATCAAGGGTTGTCTAGGAACCAATAATTTTGATGCCAATTCGCGCTTGTGTATGTCCTCAGCAGTATCGGGTTATTTACAGAGTTTGGGTTCAGATGGCCCGCCTTGTACCTATGATGATTTGGAATTAACAGACTGTGCTTTTTTGTTAGGAACTAACACAGCCGAATGTCATCCCATTATTTTTAATCGTCTACGTCGTCATCACAAAGCCCAGCCTCATGTAAAACTGATTGTCGTCGATCCGCGCCGTACCCCGACCGCTGAAGTTGCCGATTTACACTTAGCCATTAACCCCGGCACTGATATTGATTTGCTACATGGCATGGCGTTTTTGTTATGGCAAGGCGGTCATCAGGTAGACCAGTTTATTGATCACCATACGACGGGTTTTGATGAATTTCTCACCGTAATTAAGCACTATCCTCCCCAAAAAGTTGCCGCGCGTTGTGGCATTAGTGTAGCCGAATTGGAGACAGCGGCACGCTACTGGGCTGAGGCTGAACGGGTGCTATCGCTGTGGTCAATGGGGGTCAATCAATCGCGTGAAGGTACGGTCAAAGTACGTAGTTTAATCAATCTCCATTTACTCACGGCTCAGATTGGTAAGCCTGGTGCTGGTCCTTTCTCCTTAACGGGTCAACCCAATGCTATGGGCGGACGCGAAGCAGGGGGCTTAGCCCATCTATTACCTGGTTATCGCTCGGTCACAAATCCTGAACATCGCGCTGAAGTCGAACACTTTTGGCACTTACCCAAAGGCCGTCTGTCTGCTGAGCGGGGACGCACTATTGGTGAGATGGTCTCTGGTCTCGAAGAAGGTGTAGTACAGTTGCTCTGGATTGCTGCAACCAATCCCGCTGTCTCTCTGCCTGACTTGGAACGGGCAAAAAAAGCTCTAGCCAGCAGCCCATTTACAGTTTATCAAGACTGCTATTACCCCACAGAGACCAGTGCCTATGCGCATTTGCTGTTGCCAGCAACCCAATGGAGCGAAAAAACAGGCACCATGACTAACTCTGAGCGACGGGTTACGTTATGTCCGGCTTTTCAGCCAGCTCTCGGCGCTGCCCATGATGATTGGCAGATTTTTGCTGAAGTGGGTCGCCGTTTGGGATTTGCCCCTCAGTTTTTATTTACAACTGCTGCCGAAGTTCACGCCGAATTTGTGCAACTAACTGCGGGACGGGTCTGTGATATGACGGGGATCACCTACGAGAAGTTGCGTCAACAACCCCTGCAATGGCCTTATTCTGATACTGAAGTCAAACCTGACCGACTTTATTTAGATCATCAATTTGCGACATCTGATGGACGGGCTCGGTTTTGTGACCTTCATGCTCAGGGCTTAGCTGAGCCGCCCGACCCTGAATATCCTTTTGTTTTGACCACAGGCCGCCTCTATGGACATTGGCATACCCAGACGCGCACAGGACGAATCGCAAAAATTCGCCAGATGCACCCCTATCCTTTTTTAGAGATGCATCCGCGTGATGCACGCGCGCTCGCCTTGCAAGAAGGTGATCACATAGAAGTCCGCTCCCGGCGAGGTTTTGCCCACTTTCCGCTCAAAATAACTCGCGCCATCACACCAGGAACCCTGTTTGTACCAATGCATTGGGGTAGTCTGTGGGCGGATCAAGCTGAGGCTAATGCCCTGACCCACAATGCCGTAGATCCAGATTCCTTCCAACCCGAACTCAAAGCCTGTGCAGTCCAAGTTACATTAAAAAGCCCCCCCGCCCCCATGCTGGGAAGCTAACCAGAAGGCCACTAGCATGGGAGCTGGCTATTCAAGCGGAAACGGTATCAGAGATTTTCTAGTTGTGGCAAGATCATAAAATATCATTACCGAGTCAGAAGTGCGTCAAACCGCGTTATGGGGACTTTTAGGCCTAGGTACCTTGCTCTATATCGGTGGGCTCTTGGGCCCTAATCAACGGCAAGCGGCACCATTAATTCATGCGCTAGCCCAAAGAGGCCCAGTGAGTAAACCGCTGGGTACCCTTGATAATTTTGCCTATCCTGTGGCTTTGGTGCATAGGGGTAATCAGCTGTGGGTGGTAGATCATAACAATAATCGCATTCTTAGTGTGACAGCAGCTAAGGCCAAGTTTCCAGCCCTAGTCAGCCTTTTTGCGGGAAATGGTCAGTCTCAGAGTAGTGGTGATGGCGGTTTGGCAACCCGAGCAGGCATGTTTCCATTGGGTATAACCGCAGATGACCTAGGCAATATGTATGTGGCTGACCACTATAACCAACGTATTCGCAAGATTACCCCCCAAGGGCAAATCAGCACAGTTGCCGGAAATGGAAAACTCGGGTTTAGTGGTGATGGGGGCTTAGCGATACAGGCACAGCTCAATGATCCGACTGGCGTAGTCGTTGATGGGCGAGGTGTCATGTATATTGCTGATCAAGAAAATAATCGGATACGTAAAGTAGAAAATGGCATAATTAGCAGTCTCACGCTAGATCAGTCCCTCAAAAATCCTTGGAGTGTGGCACTCGACTGTGAAGGTAACTTACTGATTGTGGATCTCGGTCATGACCAGATCCGCCGCTGGGATGGCCGACATCTAGTGACCCTAGCAGGGATAGGTGTCACGGGCTACGGTGGCGACGGCGGTTTGGCTACCCACGCCCAGCTCAATAGTCCGGCGGGGGTAGCGGTGCGCTGTCAGGGTGGTGAGCAGAGTCTATATATTGCTGACTCGGGTAATGACCGTATTCGTAAAGTAGATGCGCAAGGTGTGATTACTACTTTTGCCGGGAGTGGAGAATTTGGATTTGGTGGGGATGGTGGACTAGCCACGGCAGCTGAGCTAGCTTCGCCCTATGCAGTAGTTTGTGACCAACAAGGTAATCTTTATGTGGCAGATGCTAATAATAACCGAGTCCGCCGGGTCAACCCAGCTGGAATTATTGAGACGGTACTGAGTACGACTGAGGCGAAATTTTGAATGGATCATTGCACAGAATTTATTCTTTGGATCTTTTAGCTCTAGTGGGTGAAATTTAACCTACAACCTGCATAATAATGGCAGCCGCCCCCTAAAAATAATTCTCTATGCTCAGGAAAGCTCCTCATGCACCCCCATCAACTGCAAAATCAAGCCTACATACAAAAAAATTGGAGTACGGTTGGGAGTGTAGTTTTATTAGTTATGGCACTCTCGATTTACTTTTATAATGCCTCTTTTAATAAAGGGAATAAGATGTTCAGTTTAGTTAAAAAAGAGGAATTATTAGCTGATTATGATAAAGA
The DNA here is from genome assembly GCA_038226175.1 of Gloeobacterales cyanobacterium. Lineage (GTDB taxonomy): Bacteria > Cyanobacteriota > Cyanobacteriia > Gloeobacterales > Anthocerotibacteraceae > JBBRQP01. The sequence goes on along the minus strand of JBBRQP010000005.1, from coordinate 27,166 downwards.
AATTCGGCTGCATCCTCATGATGCGCTTGCTTACTATAACCGAGGAATTGCAAGGTCTGAGCTGGGCGATAGAAAAGGGGCAATAGCTGATTATAATCAAGCGATTAGTCTCAATCCTAATGATGCTGATTTCTATTTTAATCGAGGTCGTATAAAGTCTAGATTAGAGGATGAAGAGGGCGCAATAATCGATTACAATAGGGCGATCCAACTCAAATCCTATGATGCTGACTTTTATAATAGTCGCGGAAATTTGAAAGATAGAATGGGCGATAGTGAGGGAGCTGTTATCGACTACAACAAAGCAATTCGCCTCAATCCCGAGTTTGAATTTGCCTATTTTAACCGTGGTATAGCAAAGCTCAATCTAAAGAATGACAAAGGGGCAATTGAAGATTTTAGTCAAGCAATACGGCTTAATCCTGATGATGATGATGCTTATTTTAAGCGCGGTAACGTGAAGGCTTGGCTTGGTGATGGTAAAGGTGCAATTAGTGACTTGGATAAATCAATTTCTCTTAATCCTGATGATGTATTAAATAATATTCGAGGTTATGTAAAATCACAATATGAGGATAAAAAAGGAGCAATTGCTGACTACCAAAAAGCTATGAGCCTTGATCCTAAATATCCTGACTCCTATCACAATCGCGGTGAAGCAAGATCTGCATTAGGGGACGAAAAAGGTGCCTTGGCTGACTTCAATGAGACGATAATGCTTGACCCAAATGACGCCGATAGCTACTATGATCGCGGACTTACAAAATATAATCTCGGTGATAAGAAAGGAGCCGTAAAAGATTACACTGAGGCGATCCGTCTTAAGCCTGATTATATGTATGCCTATAATAACAGAGGAAATGCTAAGTATGATTTAGGTGATAAGAAGGGAGCTATTGCTGATTTTGATAAAGCAATAAGCCTCAAACCTAGGGCAAAGCTTTCTTATAGAGGTCGTGGTTATGTAAGAGCTGACCTAGGTGATAACAAAGGAGCAATAGATGATTATAACAAAACAATTGATCTTGATCCTACTGATGCACCAGCCTACTATGGTCGTTGTAATGTAAGAATTAAGTTTAATGATAAGCAAGGGGCATTAGCCGACTGTGATAAAGCAATTCGCCTTGATCCTGCCGATCCAGAAGCCTATTACACACGTGGGAATATAAAAGTAATTTTAGGCGATAAACAAGGTGCAATTACTGACTATAATGAAGCAATTCGACTAAAACCCGATACTGATGAACCCTATAATAATCGCGGAGATGCCAAAGCTGCTTTAGGTGATAAAGAGGGCGCATTAGCTGATTATAATCAAGCTGCAAAATCCTATCAAGCTCAGGGCAAGGTTGCCGATTATAAAAAGGTTACAGAAAAGATTAAGAAACTTCAGTAAGCAGCTATTTGACCATTGCCATTAAAATAAACACTATGAATGACCCACAAGCCCTCAAACAATCTGCCATAACCCTGACTCAGGATGCCCAGACAGCCTTGGGTGAATATTTAGATTTACATGAACGGTTGTTTTCTTGGAAAAATCGTTTTGGTTGGAATAAAGTAGATGACCTCAAACCAGCCATTCCTGTACTTTTAGAAAAGTTGACTGAGCTGACTGCTGCTGCAAAGGATGGTCTGGCACAAGCGCAGAGCTTTGAGGAAACCATCCCTAATCGCGTAATTCTGGTTGAGTTTTATGGCCTGTTGAGTAAATATTTAGATTTTTTGCGGCAAGCGGTGCAAGTAATGGAACGCCTATGCGGACATATCGAAGCCAAATCCCTCAAAAAAGAGAGCTACAAGCCCGCCGCCTATGAGGGAGATCTGGCAATTTATAAACAAAAAGTAGATAATTATCAGCTCTATGGCGTAGAGCTAAATGCCCTGATTAGCCGTTTGACTTCTTATTCGTGAGGATGCAATAATCGTAAGGGCAGATGGTCATGTTTGAGCAGATCTTCAGTAGTTTCCCGTTCCAAAACCAACGTTGCTTCACCTTCATAAACCAGTATGGCTGCCGGACGCGGTAAGCGGTTGTAGTTAGAAGCCATGGCGTAGTTGTAAGCACCAGTGGCAAAAACCGCTAAAATATCACCGTTTTCTAAAGGAGCTAGCGCAATGTCCTTGAGTAGAATATCGCCTGACTCACAATGTTTACCCGCAACCGTGACTTGGGCTGTAGGTTCGAGTCCGGCTTTATTCGCGACGAGTGCTGTGTATTTGGCACCATAGGTAATTGGGCGCGGATTATCTGACATGCCGCCATCAACAGCGACGTATTGCCGAATTCCAGGAACAGTTTTTTGGGAGCCTACCGTATAGAGGGTTACCCCAGCCGAACCCACTAGCGAACGGCCTGGTTCACAAATGAGTTTTGGGTACGGAATATGAGCTTTTTCACAGGCATGTGCCACGCTCGTTGCCACCGTCTCAACCCATCGCGTAATCGAAGGCGGGTCATCGGCATTGGTATAACAAATACCCAAACCACCCCCGACATCTAACTCAGTCAACGGTAATCCGTAAGTAAGCCCCTCGGCATAGAGATCGACGAGTACCTCACCCAAATCTTGATGGGGTTGTAGCTCAAAAATCTGTGAACCAATATGCGCATGAATGCCCGCCACATCAAGTTCGGGGTGTTTGGCAAGATAACCGAATACATCATGCATCACCGTCGGGTCAAACCCAAACTTGCTGTCAATATGCCCGGTTTGAATATATTCGTGGGTGTGGCATTCGATACCCGGCGTAATCCGAATCAATAAGCGTGGTGTGCAACTTAGCTGTTGGCTTAAATCGACTAATTGCTCTAGCTCCAACCAATTATCTGCCACTATGGTCACGCCATGGCTCAGAGCTAACTTCAGCTCTAGAAGAGATTTATTATTACCATGAAAATAAATTAACTTGACGGGTACATTGGCTCGAATCGCTCCGACTAATTCTCCGGCTGATACCACATCAACCCCAAGACCTTCTTGGTGTACTAAGGCACACAGGGCTAACATATTCCAAGCTTTTGAGGCATAAATCGCCAAAGATTCGCCGGGATAAACTTTTTTGAGCGTCTGGACGTACTCCTGACAGGCTGTACGCAGGGTCAGCTCATCCAAAATATAAAGAGGCGTACCCCATTGGCTGGCAAGCATCACCGTATCACAGCCACCGAGTTGTAAATGCCCGAGCTGGTTGGTCTGTGCAGTCAAAGGGCGCAAATGTTGATTGGGAGAAAGCATGGTCTAGACTCAGATAATTAAGTTAACGCTCAGGGCTCTGTAGCCAAACTACCAGCAAAAATCCCACAGGAATCAAAACCAGTAAAACAACGGCAAGAATGGAAATGGTATTCATGAACTAGCTACCGCGCGGCAAGATGACCATAGTGTAACGCGCTGAGGGTAAGGCGATCAAGCAAAGTGCAGCAGGAGCACTTATTTGGGTCAATACCATAAAGTAAATTCGTCAGAATAGTATGTATCTCACGGAACAGGTTGCTCCGCAATAAACTGTTACAATCTTCTTATGAACATGATGCCGGCTACCTCAATGATGCTCTCTGAGCCAAAAGAAGCCCCTGAAATGGAACGTCTACGGGCTTATAAACCTGAGGCTATTGAAGAATTTTATTATGGGAATTGGCTAGAGCCTACCCGACGCACCTTACAAATCATTTTGCCAATCTTGAGTTTTGCTTGGAGTTTGTGGTTTGACCGTCTTTCGGGTCAAGGACAAAAAAATGAACGTAAACGGGCGCTCCAACTCTTACGTTTACTCACTGATCTTGGCCCTTTTTACATCAAAATCGGTCAAGCTCTCTCAACGCGCCCTGATTTAGTTCCACCAATCTTTTTGGAATGTCTGACCGAACTTCAAGACCGGGTTGCTCCGTTTCCCAATGATCAGGCTTATGCATTTATTACCGAAGAACTGGGCGCTCCCCCTGATGAAATTTATCGTTCGATTAGTCCGCGCCCGATTGCTTCAGCTTCTTTGGGTCAAGTCTACAAAGGCGAGTTAAAAACTGGAGAAGCAGTCGCGATCAAGGTTCAACGACCCAATCTATTAGCGATTATTTCTCTTGATCTATTGCTACTGCGGCGTCTGTTGGCTTGGGCCAAACAAAGTTTTCCACAAATTTTTAAAAGTGATGTAGTAGCCATATTAGACGAGTTTGGCACCAAGCTATTTGAAGAAATTGATTATGTCCATGAGGGTAAAAATGCTGAATATTTCGCGCAACTTTTGAGTGCTATTCCTGAAATTTATGTGCCCAAAATTTATTGGAACTATACCCGCCGTCATGTTCTAACTATGGAGTGGATCGATGGCGTTAAACTCACTAATGTCGAAGATGTCAAAGCAGCAGGTTTGGATGCTAACAAAATCGTTGAAGTAGGTGTACAAGCATCCTTACGCCAACTGATGGAATATGGTTTTTTTCATGCTGACCCCCATCCGGGTAACCTGATGGCAATGCGCGATGGCAGGCTAGCTTATCTAGACTTTGGCATGATGAGTGAAGTCACGCCTGAACAGCGCTATGGTTTACTTGAAGCTGTTGTTCACTTAGTCAATCGAGATTTTCCGGCCTTATCAACAGATTATGTAAATCTAGGTTTTTTGGAACCGGATACGGATTTGAGTATCATAACGCCTGCTTTGGAAATGGTCTTCGATAGTGCTTTAGGTTCGAGTGTTTCTGACCTCAATTTTAAGAGTATCACAGACAAATTGTCAGCAGTCATGTACGATTTGCCCTTTCGTGTACCTGCTTATTATGCTCTGATTATTCGTTCCTTGGTCACCCTCGAAGGCATTGCAATTAGTGTTAATCCAGATTTCAAAGTTTTAGAATTAGCCTATCCCTATGTTGCTAATCGTTTTTTAACTGACGACTCGCCACGCTTACGCGAATCTTTGCAAGAATTGTTATTTAAAGATAATCGTTTTCGCTGGAATCGTTTAGAGAATCTACTCAAAAATTCCCAGAGTGCCCGCGAGTATAACTGGGAACGCACGCTCGATCAAGTTTTAGATTTCTTGGCTTCAGAGGGCGGACAAACGATTCGCGAACGGATGGTAGCTGAGTTATTTACGCCTGATGACAAGGGTGAGACAGGCTATGAACGGCTTGTGAGCTTACTAGATAACGGCCCAAAAACTTCTGCAGTTACCACACTCCAACGTGCCTTACCGCTCATCAGTCGCGTCTTGACCCATAGGGAAGGACGACAACTAGGTCAGCAATTGGCTCTGCGCTGGGTCGAGCAACAAACGGCTCGTTTACTACGCCAAGTCTTGACTGGACAGACTACCACCAAATCGGCACGATGAAGGTTAGTCACCCAACATATCTCTGAGACGATCCAAGCTCGGTAGACGTAGCATCATATCTACTTTTTCGACTAAGCCCTGTCTTTGCAACTCAGCTAGGCTCCGGCTTACGGTTTCACGGGCAAGACCACTAAGTGCAGCCAATTCGCGGTGTGGAAAAGCTGGGATCATCACACCCTCACGACTGGTGCGCCCTTGCCCTTCCGCAATAAATAATAAGATATCAATCAAACGTTTTTCACTGCTCGCATCTCTAAACATTAGCCGTCGGTTAGCTTGACGCAAACGATTAGCCATCAAAATTAGTAAGTCTTGATTAAACAACGGTTCTCGACTGACCAGAGTCAGAAAAGTATCACGGGGCAAAATCCCTAAACGCAGCGCTGTTAGGGCGATCACATCGGTCGAACGTGGCGATTGATCTAAGGCCGCCATTTCTCCGACAATCTCTTCAGCACCTAAAATATTCAAAGTAATTTCTGTCCCATCACGTTGAAAAAGCCTAATTTTGACCCAGCCCTCAAGGATAAAATAAACGGCTTGTCCCCAGTCATCCTGAAAAAGTACCGTGACCCCGGCTTTGTAGCTGCGTTGGGTCATCGTCCGGGTGACTAGAGCTAAGGATGCAGGACTGATCTTACTAAAAATTTCTAAAGCAGAAAGATTATCCATTTTAGGCTAGAGCAAGTTCTAAGCCAGTATAGCGATAAACTGTTACACTTTCATGCAAACTCAGCTATATCCAATGGCTTGAGCTAGTTCGACTACGTCTGCGGTAAAGCCTTTACCATCCTTACGCCAAGGCAAGGCTCCAATCAGACTACTCGGTTCGATACCCCGATAGCGATACTCTGGTGATTTTAAGAAATTAGGGTCATTACCCAGGTGGGCACCAAAAGGACCTGGCGATGCATAGGGTGAATCTTCTGGACGCAGGATAGCTTCGAGGATTTCATCATCCCAGGCAAAGCCCAACCAACGACAAATTTTCTCGAAATAGATATCAGGGTCATTGAGAATATCTTCACCATGCAGATGCATCTGACGCTCACGGGGCACCTCACTGAGAAACTCCAAAATATCCCACTGCATCTTATGCCAGGCAATTTGAGGGTCTACGGTCGGTGGGTTGGTCGAGCGGTCAATGGCTCCAGAGAGTGCCGTCACAATCGCTCCGCCCTTAATTTTCATGACCGATTGGCCTTGGGTACGCGGGTGACGGACGAGATAAAGAAAATGAGCCTCGGGAAATGCTTTATAAAGTCGGCGTAAGATTTCTGGCTTAGAGGCATAAACCGGGCTTTTATCTACAATCCGAAGTGGTGCGACTTTACGACAAAGTTCGTAGTAGACTTCGGCATTGGTTGATTCGCGATAACGCCCGACCCAGCGATTTGCCATATCCATCGTATTAACAGTCTGTTCACCGCCATAAAGTTGACCAACTGTACGCAGGAGGCCATGCATCATAAATTGTTTTAGCCCTTTCATACGCTGTAGCTGTTGATCCATAGTCTCGGTCACAAATAAATTTAGCTCTGGTACCCCATAGGCTTGGGGATGTTGACCGAGCATGGTCGAAATCAAAGAAGTAAAAGAGCGAGGCGAGGCTAAGATAAAAATCGGTGCTGGAAACTCAGACATGATGCTCTCCGCCAATGTCTTTTTATCTTATCGTTTACTATCGAAACTATGAAGATCAATGGCATTGCACAATCCCATCAGGGCTATCATGGGCCACGCGGTCGCCAACGCTTTTTTGAAGGTTGGTACTACCGCTTGAGTTTACCGACGATAGCCGAGTCCTTTGTGACGATCTACAGTATCGAAGACCCTCAAGGTGGTTCACCGTTTAGTCAAGGTGGGATCCAAGTTTTGGGACGGGCTGGGCTATTAGTGGAGACTTTACCGCAGGTGAGCAGTTTTTGGGCGGCGCGGGAGCGTTTAGCTTTTGGGCAAGTGCAGGGGACGCAGCCACTAGGCGAACTAGATTCGGAGAAGTTTTGGGAGCACCTGACGACAGGCTATCAAGCTAGTGCAACCGTTAATCAAGGCCGTATCTGTACTACTGACGGACAGACTGCAAGTTGGGATTATCAGATTACGCCGATCACAGGCTGGGGACGAGACCAAGCAACTATGGGACTCTTATCTTATTTGCCGGTCTATGAAGTGGGCTGGCAGATTTGTATGGCGCATGGCTGGGCGACGGGATGGTTTGCATGGCAAGAAAAGTGCTATCAATTTACGCAAGCTCCGGTCTATATCGAAAAAAACTGGGGATTAGGCTACCCATCGATTTGGTTTTGGCTACAGTGCAATAGTTTTACCATAAGTCAGGGTGCAGCAGATCCAAATTTGACGCTGACTAGTGGGGGTGGTCTACGCAAATTGCTGAGTTGGGCTGATGAGGCGGCGATGATTGGTTTGCACTATCAAGGACGATTTTATGATTTTCGCCCGGAGACAGGACGGGTGCGCTGGGTAACCTATACGGCTACACAGACAACTTGGCAGCTTTGGGGGGCAGCCAATGGGTATGAAATTTTAATTACAGCTGAGGTTGCCACAGCTGAGTTACACACTTTACTTGGTCCTTCACTCACGGATACCTTACATCCAATTAGCCGTCATAGTTTGGTAGGCAGTATAAATTTGCGCCTCTACCGAGGACGTGGCTCACAGGCCAAGCTATGTCTACAAGCTCACTCTGACTTGGCGGCTGTAGAAGTCGGTGGGGATGAATGGCAGGGAAGTTGGGCGGGACAGTGTGGGACATAAACTTTTTTAGCTTAAGTAGCCACAGTACAGCTGTTACTGCACAGCAACACGCTGATGTTGCTAGCTAACGCGTTGGTTAGGGAGAGTGTTAACCACCGATCTGAGACATGGTTCGGCTGTAAGTCGTCTGACCTCGGTCACGGTCTTTAAAATGAATATCAGCTTTTAGTTGGAGTAGTTCCGCCACCTGTTGTTGTAAAAGTGCAGGCGATTTACCCTCACGCAAAGCAGTTTTGAGATCGAGCTGCCCTGTTTCATTGAGCAAGCACGGTCGTAGCCAGCCATCAGCGGAGAGTCGCAAGCGATTACAACGGTCACAAAAACACTCTGACATCTGGGAGATAAAGCCGATTGTGCCTTTGGCTCCGGGCAATTGCCAGACTTCTGCTGGGCCGTTGCCATAACATTGAGCGGGAACTAAACCGAACTCTTGGCGCAATCGTTCACGTAATGTTTCTGAGTTGACCCACCCTTTTTCATCAAAATAACTCGTATTACCAATCGGCATAAATTCGATGAAGCGCACATGCCATGCTCTTTCTAGGGTCAAGGCTGCTAGCGCTGGAACCTGTGCTTCATTGATGCCCGGTAAAACTACTACATTAAGCTTGAGCGGATCAAAGCCTACCCGATGGGCACTCTCAATACCGCGCCAAACCTTTTGCCAATGGTCACGCCCCGTAATTTGTCGAAAAATATCAGCGTCTAAGGCATCTAAGCTGATATTGATGCGCCGCAAACCCGCTTGGTACAGATCCACTGCCATCGTTTCTAATAGATAGGCGTTAGTCGTCAGCGATACGTCTTTTACGCCCGCCGAGTTCACCAATTGCCCAACCAAATCGACGAGTCCGCGTCTGAGTAGGGGTTCGCCACCAGTCAAACGAAAACGATCAAGACCCAAGGGTACAAAAACCTCACGGATCAATGTAAGGAGTTCGGCATTGGTCAAGAGTTCTTGGTTGTTTAAATAAGTTAGCTCTGAATCTGTGGGCATACAGTAGCTACACCGAAAATTACACCGATCAATCAGGCTAATGCGCAAATAATTGACAGTATTCATGGGGTTAGCTCCTTGGTTTGCATGGCAACCAAAAAAGAAAGATTTTGTAAAACCCAAAGTACCCGCATAGTGCTATTGTAATGCCTATCGCTAACTGATTGTTGACCATGAAAAAGGCTCTAACCCTCTTGTTGTCCGGTATGTTGTGTGCCACCGTCGTTTTTGCCCAAGAAGCGATGAAGGCAGCTACGACTATGAGCAGTGTGTCTGGCACGGCTGTGGATCAAAAAGCCCAGCTTTTGGCTAAGTCTCTACCCTTTATTAAGGATGCGCCCAAAATCCTGAAAGTCCCGATGACCTATCGTTTGGCTCCGCTATGTAATAAGGGCACCAAAGCCGTATTGGAAAATGTGACGGAACGCAGTTCCCGTACCCAGACTAGTGCCGTTGCCCTGACTAAACCAGAACTTTTGCCAGAGCCGATGCGTTCGGTAGCCGGTTGCCCGCAGTGTAATCGCGAAAAAGCTTTAATCAATTTCATCAGTATCCAGGTTAGTGACTGGTTACGCCAGTTACCGCCTTCACGGCGTGAGCAAATTGTCGCAGTTTGCAGCAAGGTCTGATAACATCAGTTTTGGGTAACTTCCCTCTAGATCATATCTGATAGCGACTCTTCAAGCATGCCGCAAAAGAGAATAACTTTTTGTTGATCCCCAAAGACCCATAGGCTAGCTAGAGCGCAGTTACACTAATGTTTTATCTTTCTTAAGGTAGAGATTTATAAAATTTAAGCATGTCATAATTTCTAGCACACCCCACACAGTCTATTGTCGATGTCTACTCTCCCAGACCGCATTCTCGTCGTGGATGATCTACCTGATAATCTAGCGTTGATTGAAGCAATTCTGAGCAGTGAGGGCTATCTTGTTGAAATAGCCTCAAGTGGAAAAGCAGCCTTAGAACAAGTGCGTCAAGAGCCGCCACATTTAATTTTATTGGATGTGATGATGCCAGAAATGGATGGTATTGAGACCACCCGCCGCCTTAAAAGTTACGCTGATTTACCATTTATTCCTATCCTTTTACTCACAGCTTCAACTAGGGGCAATGTCGTAGAAGGTCTAGATGCAGGTGCCGATGAATTTATACGTAAGCCTATTGATCAAGATGAACTTTTAGCACGAGTACGGGCTTTGTTGCGTCTGAAGCACAGTGTGGACGAACGCGATCTGATTGCGTGTCAACGGGAAGATTTTGTTTCGCGGTTGACCCATGATTTGCGAACACCGCTAGTGGCAGCGGATCGGATGTCGACCCTGATTTTGCAAGAAGAACTTGGTAAAGTAGAACCTAGTTTACAAGAAGCCCTGACAACTTTACAGCATAGTAATCAACATTTATTGACGATGACTAATAGTTTATTGGAAGTCTACCGCTACGAAGCCGGTAAAAAGACATTACATTATGAAGATATCGATGGGGAAAGCTTATTCCAGGATATTCAGCGCGAATTTAGTCCCTTAGCCCAGGTCAAAAATATTCAATTTACCGTTAATATTGCCCCAAAAAATTCAATTTATGCTGACCGCATTGAGCTACGCCGTATTATCCAAAATTTATTAGGTAACGCCCTAAAGTTTACTGACCTTGAGGGTAAAATTACCTTAGAAAGCTTAGACATCGATGGTGGTATTGAGTTTTCTGTGACGGATACAGGCTGTGGCATCGCATCCGAAGAGCAGCCTTATTTATTTAATCGATTTACCCAGGGCAAACACTTCCGGGGCGGGACAGGTTTGGGCTTGCATCATGCTAAACAAATTGTCGAGGCTCATGGTGGTAGGATTAGTCTGCAAAGTACCTTAGGCGAAGGTAGTATTTTTACTGTCTTTTTGCCTGCAGCCAAACTGCCGTAAAGCATTTCTTAATTGACTTGAGTTGCCATACTTGGAGATTTTGTGCCAACTAAAAATATCAATAAGGTGATCAAATTACTGATTATTTAGATTTAAGACCAAGCCTATGGCTACCTATTAGGTGTATCTCAACCATCTTAATCTAAGGATCGATGCTATCAGAGGTTAACTCTCTCTTCTGACAGAGGACACAAAGTTAATTTATAAAGAGTATAGGATCATCACACTTACACCACCCCCCTGCTGATTAATTTTCAGTCTGGGTATTTACGCGAGGAATAAGGCCATGCATCAGATCTTGGATTCCGCTCAACTTTTGGCACAAGTTACGCCTACTCCTGGCAGTACATTGACCTATGCTAACCCGCAATTTTTGGTAAGTATTATCGGTGGGCTATTGTTAGCCTTCTCCTTTCAATTTTTGTTTACTAATCTGTCCGTTGTGGCAGGGATTTCGCTACTAGGTCAAGCTGGCAAAGGCAAGACCGAAGAACCTGCTGACGCTAATAAATCTCAGCCGAGTTTGGGTGGTGCTGTCCAGATGATTGGGGCTGGTGTGGGTTTGTGGACATTGTTTACGGTGAGTCTTTCTTTATTTTTTGCTAGTTTCTTAGCCGTAAAATTAAGTTTGGCAGGACGCTGGGATCTAGGAGCAATCTTAGGACTAGTTATCTGGTCAGCTTTCTTCTCCTTATTATTGTGGGCTAGCTCCAATACCTTGGGTTCTCTGGTTGGCTCCTTGGTGAGTTCGGCTACAGCGGGTATTCAAGCTGTGATCAGCACCGCTGCCTTGGCTTTTGGTGGTAAGGCAGTCAGTAACCAAGTCGTCGATACCGCCGAAGCTGCCGCCGCTGCTGTCAAACGTGAATTGACCAGTGGTTTTGAGCCAGAAGCAATTCGCAAGACTATTACTGAGTATGTGGGCAAATTGCCTAGTTCAGACCTCGATCTGAGCGCACTCAAAAGCGAATTTGAGCGCTTGGTCAATAACCCTGAGCTCAAAAATGCCTCTGCCGCTGACCTTGGTAAAATTGGTCGCGATACCTTTGTCAATCTCGTGGGTCGCTATAGCCAACTCAAGGCTAACGACTTAGAAAAAGTAGTTGACCAACTCGAATCAGTGTGGAATAAAACCATCAAAGATGGACAACCTGCTGACCTAACCGCTCAGTTAGTCGAGTTTGCCAAAAATGCTGCGCCTGAGCAATTGCGCTCGGGCAAATTATTAGAAACTGCTGAAGCCGCCCTCAAAAACTTGCAACAGCCCGCTAAAGAGGGGGGTTCCTTGACCGATCAAGCCCTGCAACTGGGTTACTCAACCCTCTCAGCGGTAATTTTGGGTCGCGCTGACCTGTCGGATCTAGATACCGAAAAAGTTCTGGCACAAGCCCAACAGCTGCGTGACCGTCTAGCTGGCACTGTTGGCAAAGCCCAGGCTTTGTTGCCCAACACGATCCGCAATGATGTAGAGAGCTATTTACTCAATGCCTACCCCTGGCAACTCAATCCCCAAACCATCGCGCGTGACCTGCCCGAAATTTTTTATGATCCCGAAGCAAGTCCAGCCGCAATTCGTCAATCACTGGTGCGCATTAGCCGCGAAGACTTTGTAACCTTGCTTACGCAACGCGCTTTGCCCGCTGATCAACTAGCGGCTATTGCTGATGCCCTAGAGCAAGTTCGGGTCGAAACCCTAGCTTCCGTCAAAACCAAAGAAATTAACCAGCGTATCAATGAGCTTGAACCGCGCCTCATCCAATATTTGCAAACCACAGCCCGCGCCGAATTTACCTTGCAAGGCTTGAATCAAAACTTCAAAGCTCTGCTAGTCAAAGTCGGTTTGGGGAGTGAGTTACAGCGCGAGGGTTTAAACAAATTTGACCAAGACTTTTTCCTCAATTTGCTTAACGGACGGCAAGACTTTAGCCCTGAAGAGCGCACGGCTCTAGCCACTCAACTGGTTAGCATCCGGGACTTGGTCATCCAAGAAGCGGATAGTGCGCAAGTGCAGACCCTAGCCGGTCAAGTAGTGGGTCAAACCCAAGTCCAAGTGGGTGAAGCTGCCGAGCAAGTCAAAGAGCAATACAACAACTTAACTGCTAAGTTTGCGGAATATTTGCGCAAAGCCAATAGCAAAGTTCCAGAAGGTGGCGCGGCAGAGGTCAAGGCTGACCTCGAAAAGAATCTGGCTGATTCGCAAGCCGAACTCGCGGGCTTGACTGAACAACTCGGTAGTCTTGATCGTGAGACCTTGACCAAACAGCTCAGTCAAGACCCGACCTTAACGCCGGAACAGGTCAATACCCTAGCCGATCAAGGTCAGGAGTTGATCCGCAAAGCTGCCCAATTTCCACGCCGTTTTGCCCAACGCAGTAAAGAAAAAGTGCAAGACTTCCAAGTCAATCTAGAAAACTACCTGCGCGATACCAACAAAGAAGCTCTCAATCCTGAAGGCATCAAACGTGATCTGAGCTTGCTCCTCCAAGATCCTAAAGGTGGCTGGGAAAAAGTAAGTGAGCGCTTGGGGCATCTTGACCGCGCTACCTTGGCTTCACTCCTTAGTCAACGCGATGACCTGAGTGAGGATGAAGCTTACCGCATTGTTGACCAAGTGCTGATCAGCCGCGATCAACTCTCGGCGCAAGTCCAAAAGTTGCAAACGCAAGTACAGGACATCTTAGATGGCATCTTTGGACAACTACGGTCTTACCTCAATGGTCTCAACCGTCCTGAACTCAACTATGAAGGCATCCAGCATGACTTGCAGATGTTGTTGACAGACTCTCAAGCAGGGGTTGAGGCGTTGCGTGAGCGTTTTGCTCACATCGACCGCGATACCTTAGTCGCTCTTGTGGGTTCACGCCCAGATATTTCTAAGCAGGAAGCGGATCGTTTAGTTTCTCAAGTGGAGAATGTGCGCGATACGCTACTTAATAAAGCTGAGGAAATTCAAACAGAGACCCAACGTCGTCTCGAAGAACTCAAGCACCAAGCTCAAGAGCAAGCTGAATCTGCCCGTAAAGCAGCCGCAACTGCTTCTTGGTGGCTCCTCGGAACAGCGGTGATCTCGGCTGCTGTCTCCGCTATCGGTGGGGCTTTGGCAGTGACTTCACTGTAGACAAACCTAACCTTGGTCAGGGCGGTCTCTATTCGTCAGAGGCCGCCCTTTTTGCGGTGAAAAGCCTACTAAGCCCTAAGGCTGGGGAGCTAAAACTAGAAAACATCTTGCTTGTTTTCCCCTATCCCAGCCTTGGAGAGCCGACTACTTAAGCGCAAAGATAATAACTCCAGCATTTCAACACTTGATTAACTAGGCTTCATCCCTTATTGACAGGGATGGAGGTCTCTTCTATCTCCCACGAAAGATGTCTACCATATTTAACTTATATAAGCTGATAACTAACATTGGGACTGAGCCATGAATTTTTCGGTAGCAGCACTTTGGAAATCAGGACAACGAGCCCTCAGCAATCGCTTACCGGGCTTAGCCGAAGAGATGGCTTTTAATTTAATCTTGTCCCTGTTTCCGGCATTACTGGTGGCTGCCACGGCAATTGGCTTATTTGGTTCGGCTCAAGAGACCTTCACTAGCTTAGTGACTAATCTTGGTAATATCTTGCCCAAAGACGTGATGGATATTTTACAAATACCCTTACGCCAAGTTGCCTTTAGTGAAAATAATAGTCTCTTCTCACTAAGTATTATCGGTACGCTTTGGATTGCATCGGGTACCCTCAGTACGGCCATGGAAGCCCTAGATGCGATACACGGTATTGAAGTTGCTAAACAGCGGCCTTTTTGGTTGAGTAAACTTATTGCGATTGGTTTGTTTATTACTACGGTAGTGCTACTTGTTGGAGCCTGTTTAGCCATTTTTATCAGCGGTAATCTCTTACGTCAAATCGGGAGTCGTTTAGCCCTAGAAGCTGGTGTGCTTATGATTTGGAACTGGTTACAGTGGCCGTTGGCTTTAGCACTTGTGACAGCTGGATTTGCGCTGATTTATCGCTTTGGTTCGGCTGAGCGCTCGACTAAGATTCCTATTTTGCCCGGTGCATTGTTAGGGAGCGTGCTGTGGCTTGCTGCATCATTTCTATTTAGTTTATATATTACTTACTTTGGTAACTTTAATCAGACCTATGGCAGTATCGGCGCTCTAATTGTTGTCTTGCTATGGCTTAAGCTCAGTGCCGTCTCTCTGCTTTTTGGTGAACAATATAATGCTGTTTTAGGCAGTGAACAGCTTGATTCTGCTAAGTAAACTAACTAAATCTGTCCTTAGATAGAAGGAGAGCGTCATCTAACATTTTAAATTTAAGCTAATAGTCACGCGCGAGAAACATCATGTCACCTACCGAAGATACGCCCAAGACAGCCGTACTGACCACCACTGAGATCTCTGACATTGTTGATCAATTGATGGATAATAAAGAACCTAATAAAGTCCGCCTCGGCGATGGTCAAGCGGTTGAAGATCAATTTGCTGGATTAACTGTGGATGAAAAGCTCGCAGTTCTTTATTTTGTCTACAAAGCCATGGGTAGTTCTGTGACACCTGCGGCTCTTGGTACCGCTAATGTTGATACCCTCAAAACTTTCTTTAGCGAATTTGATGCGCTTGCTCAAGGTGATGCTCAACTTGAGGCTCAAAGAGCTATTGTCCGGGGTGATGACACTAGCCTCAGCCGTGAATATGCCTGCCAAACCGAGAACAACAAACTAGCAATTTGGTTTTTAATTGCCGCACGTATGGGCACCAATGTGATTGGTATCCCAGGTGATTACCAATTGCCTGAACTTGGACAAAAGTCTTTAACCGCAATTCAAGGCTTAGACTTTGAGTATCAAATTACTTTCTTGCGTCATGTCGCCGAGCAAATGGGTAAACACTCCTAACTGGAATTAAACTATGCGCGAAATCACCTCTCAGACTGTGGTAAATGCCTATTTTCAGGCAATTAACCGTCAGGAATATGGTCAGGCTGCCACACTTTTTACAGAAGATGGACTGTTACTAGCTCCCTTTAATGAGTCAGCGCGCGGTCGTTTAGAAATCACAGAGTACTTGACTCAAAAGAGTGTAGGTATGATGCTTCATCCTCAGCAAACCAAACAAATTGGGGATCGCGTTGTAACCGTAGGACGCGTTCGTTGTCCGGCTTTTTGGGTTAATGTAGCCTGGGAAATCCGTCTCGAAAAAGGATTGATTGCCTGTCTTAAGGTTCGCTTACTGACGTCACCGACTGAGGTTTATCCAAGAGGTTTACCTACGCCTACTTGACATTAGTTTTACCCCTCTGTGAGAGGGGTTATTTATTTGGTATCGCAAAAGCTCCCTTACCCAAATAAACTGCACTAGCTCCTAATTGTTCTTCGATGCGCAGTAACTGGTTGTATTTGGCGATGCGTTCTGAGCGACACAGAGAGCCTGTTTTGATCTGACCACTGCGGGTTGCAACAGCCAAATCAGCAATAAATGTATCTTCTGTTTCGCCAGAGCGATGCGAGATGACTGTGCGATAACCGCAGGTTTGGGCTAGGGCAATCGTTTGGAGCGTCTCTGTCAGAGAGCCGATTTGATTCACTTTAATTAAAATTGCATTAGCCGTTTGTTCGTTAATCCCCTTTTGTAAGCGAATCGGATTAGTCACAAAAAGATCATCGCCCACGAGTTGCACTTTATCGCCGAGCTGTGTGGTCAAGGTATGCCAACCTGTCCAGTCATCTTCGGCTAACCCATCTTCAATGGAAATAATCGGATAACGGCTGACCCAATCGCCATAAAAGTTGACTAGTTCTTGCGCACTCAAAACCTTACCATCAATGTGATAAGCGCCATCTTTATACAATTCATTACTCGCAACATCTAGTGCCAGTGCAATTTGGCTGCCCGGTTGATAGCCAGCTTTTTCAATGGCGCTCATCAAGAGCTGTAGCGCAGCTTCGTTAGAGGTGACATTGGGTGCAAAGCCGCCTTCATCACCGACGGCAGTATTCAAACCTTGGCTCTTGAGTACACCTTTGAGCACCGCAAAGATCTCAGCACCCCAACGTAGGGCTTCACGGAAACTACTAGCTCCGACGGGGACAATCATAAATTCTTGGATATCAACGTTATTATCAGCGTGGGCGCCGCCATTGAGGACATTCATCAGGGGCACAGGCAGCACATTCGCCAAAGGTCCGCCCAGATAGCGATAGAGAGGCAAGCGCAATTCTAAGGCCATCGCCTGAGCTGCCGCCATCGAGACAGCCAAAATAGCATTGGCACCCAAGTTAGTTTTGTTAGCAGAACCATCAAGTTCTAACATTTTGCGGTCTAGGGCATTTTGATTAAGGGCGTCCATGCCGATCACTGCTGGAGTAATAACTTGATGAATATTCTCTACCGCATTGAGTACACCTAAGCCCCGATAGCGATGCTGATCGTCATCACGCAACTCATGGGCCTCAAAACTCCCCGTTGAAGCACCACTTGGCACGGCTGCTCGACCCATAATGCCCGAGGCAAGGGTCACTTCGGCTTCGAGGGTCGGTCGACCACGCGAGTCTAAAATTTCACGAGCATGAATGTGCTGAATCTGTGTCTGCATGGGTGAGCGCCAGTGGAGCGTCTTTATTTTACGAGAAGCACTGCCTAGTCTTGGCCTAACACACAACTTCTTAAGAGTTTTTAGGGAAAGTCGAGCTTAGCGCGTTTGGGTGTGGGAATCAAAAAGGCAATCAAGGCCGCTGCGATAAAACCGCCACTATTTTCGAGGACGGGAATCGGGTCATTGGTGCGAATCACAACCACGCCCAGGCCAAAAATCACAAACAAAATCGCCCAGAGGGGTGCCGAAAAGAAAATTCCCTGCCAATACCAAACGGGATTGCCTTCACGGGGATGACAGGCAAAGCCCAGCACCAAACCGCCTAGAGCACTAGAAATGAAGGTCAAAATCCAATGTTCTCGCGGTAGACCAGGTACGGTCGCCCGTCCGCCCTCGTGGAGCGACTCGGTAATTGCGCCGATAGTTTGGACGAGAGCTTCACCGCGTCCGTGTTCGCCGATATAAAACTGGTTACCATAGCGTGCTTGCAGTTCACGCCAAAAAAATCGGGGTAATTTCTGGTAAGCTGCATCACCAACATTAAAAAATAAGGGATTACGTTTTTTGAGATTGACTACGATTAAGATTGAGCGTTCATTAAGTCCCCAGTAAGTTTTGATCTGCTTACCAGGAATGTCATCTTTTTGGACTAGGATGCGGACTTGCCAGTGCTGCTCACGCTCTAGTTGGGCAATTTTTTGGGTGAGTTCGGTTTGGTAGCGCAGCTCAATGCTCCCCATCAAATCGACAATCGGTTGGGGCGGTTGTGGTAAAACAACTTCTTTTGCCTGAACAGGCCACACGCATAACAGAACTAGCAGCAACCAAATGGGCATAACGTCACAAAAGTTTACATGTTTTAACTTTAGCTTAAAAGTCTTGTGTGGCGACGTTCGAGATGAAGTCAGGCTGCATTCAGAAAACTGTGTTGTTTGCAAGGGCATTAACAATATGTGAAAACATACTAGGCAAGGATGGTTAGAGCAATTGAAAACGAAAAAAGAGTGAGCTGCTCAAGGTTTCTCAAAGCGGTCAGACAAACGTTCGCGCAGGGCTTGGTCTGAGTTATCACAAATCTGGTAACGACGGCGAAAGTAGTGTCCGAGATCTTGACTACTCAGGGCAAGGTAAATCGGGCGACCATGGGGACAAGTATGGGGATTGGTCGTGGTTTGCCATTGATTGAGCAAGTCCTGCGCCCAGTCGAGGGTGATCGGCGTACCGTTTTTGATCGCAGTACGACAAGCTAAGGTAACTTTTGCCGCCTCCAGATCAGGCTGTTGGCTCAACTCCCATAAGACAAGCGACGGATTAGCATGACTCACCAAAAATTCTGGTAACGAACGCACCGCCCAAAGCCCTTCGCCAAAAACTTCGATATCTAAGCCTAAGTGTTCTAGGTTTTCGACCTGGGCGGGTCGTAGATTTGCCACCACTTGGATCGGAGCTTCGACAATTTGCCAACGCTGGCTTAGCTGCTCAAATAACACCCGTTCATGACACACATGCTGCTCGACTAGCCACAGACCATCGGGGTGTTCGGCGAGAATATAGGTATCTTGGACTTGACTGAGTGCTTTGAGGCCAAATAAATTACTCTCAACGCGGTAAGTTGCCCGTTCTTCGGCAACCCGAAATAACTCTGGCTGCGGACGCGGTGCTAGTCCTTGTAAAGCAACCGCTACAGTCTGACGCAAGATTGACTCTAGGTGTGGGCGATTACCTAGATGCACCTGCTGTTTGGCGGGATGGCGATTCCAATCAATAATTTCTGGCGGTAAGTGCCAATGACCAAGGGCAATCGGGTGACGGTTTTTGGGTAACGTGCGCTGAAAACTTTGTTGTAGTACCAAAAGCAAATCTGTATCATCAACAAGCCGCCCATTGATCGCCATAAATAGGCCATCGGCACGAGCACGACTAAGACGGTCTGGTAATCCCAATACCAACTCTAAGTGATAGGGCGCGATATCGTGGGTCGCTGTGCGTAAATCCGTCTCTGATATACCCAAAACTTGACTGAGCCTTCGTGCCAAACTGGTCACTGCCGGAAAAAATAAACGTGAGCGGTCATTGATGATCAGCTGCAAAGTCACATCCGAGCGTGCTAGCGCAAACCGTTTAAAAATTTGCTGCACGGCCCGACTCTCTTGACGCAGATTGAGCATCTGACGGCGCACTGGTAAACGTCCAAATAGGTCACGAACCGTTACCACAGTGCCCACAGCCAAACCACAGGGTTCTTGAGAAATCACCGCTCCACAGGCATCGTAGCCTAACCTCCACCCTAAGTCTGAGCCTATTAGACGCGAGGCAATTTCTAGCTGACTCACCGCACTCAGAGCAAAAAGAGCCTCCCCACGAAAACCAAGACTTGTGATCTGTTGGAGGTCTTCTGGCGCAAAAATTTTGCTGGTCGTATGACGCTGGGCGGCTTGGGCGAGGTCCGTGACCGTCATGCCCTGCCCATCATCACTAACCTGAATTTGCCAACGCTCCGGCCAATAATTGACGATAATCCGGTCTGCCTTGGCATCTAGGGCATTCTCCACCAATTCCCGTACCGCTGCTGCGACAGCCTCAATCGTCTCCCCCGCCCGAATTAGGCGTTGGGTACTTTCTGGCAGCAGTTGGATCATGGACATGGGTAAATGGTCTCGAATCATCCGTTAGTCTACTGTTCTTTGATCAAAACTTACCCTGACTATGACTGCTGTGTGAGGAAAATCAACCCAGCCCAGAGACTATTTTTTCAGCTTAGGCGCTACACATCTACCGATACTGTCCCGGTGTGCCTGATATACTAGGCCAAGCAATGCGGGGTAGCAGATGTTACGGGCTGGTTTAGTTGGATTACCGAATGTAGGAAAATCGACATTGTTTAATGCCATTGTCGAAAATGCAAAAGCTGAGGCGGCAAATTTTCCCTTTTGCACGATTGAGCCTAATGTCGGTTCCGTCGCCGTGCCTGATGAACGCATGTATGTATTACAAAAATTAGTCAAAACTCAAGTGGTGATCCCCACCCGTATCGAATTTGTAGATATCGCTGGATTGGTTGAAGGGGCAAGTCAAGGCGAAGGCTTAGGCAATAAATTTCTTTCCCATATCCGCGAAGTTGATGCGGTAATCCATGTGGTGCGCTGTTTTGAAGACCCCGATATTATTCATGTGGCGGGTGGAATTGACCCAGCGCGCGATATCGAAGTGATTAATTTGGAATTGATTCTCTCGGATCTAGCCCAAGTCGAGCGGCGGATTGCCAAGATTGCTAAGCAAGCCAAAACTGATAAGACCTATCAACTAGAGTTAGATGTTTTGCAACGCTTACTCGAATCGCTTAATGAAGGCCAATCAGCACGCACGATAGCCTTGAGTGATGAAGAAAAAACTCTAGTGGCGACGCTGGGCTTGCTGAGCGGTAAACCAATTATCTATGCCGCTAATGTCAGTGAAGATGACCTGGCCAGTGGTAATGCCCAAGTTGAAATCGTGCGTAAAATCGCTCAGGCTGAGGGCGCAGGTGTGGTGGTGGTCTCAGCCCAAGTTGAAGCTGAACTAGTGCAATTACCCGCCGCTGACCGCAAGGATTTCTTAGAATCGCTTGGGGTTGAAGAAGGTGGACTGGTGAGCTTGATCCGCGAAACCTATGCCCTGCTCCATCTGGCTACTTACTTCACGGCTGGCGAAAAAGAAGTCCGAGCTTGGACAATTGGTGTGGGTACCAAGGCTCCGCAAGCAGCTGGCGTGATTCACTCAGATTTTGAAAAAGGCTTCATTCGTGCCGAAACCGTGGCCTATCAGGATTTTGTGACGGTGGGCTCCTATGCAGCAGCCCGTGAGAAAGGTGTCTTTCGGACAGAAGGCAAAGAATATGTCGTGCAAGATGGCGATATTCTACACTTTCTGACATCGAAGTAAAGCCTCTGAGCTACTCGTCACTGGGTTTGGGTTCGAGGTTGATCAACCGTTCACGGGCTGACTCGATGGCATCATTGAGTTGGGTAATCTTTTCTTCGAGACTGCGTTTAGCATCATCTAGGACTTGATCAGTGTTAGTGGAAGTTTCAGTACCTAGGTTTTCACTATTGTTAGCCGAAGATTGGCTGCGATTGACAAAGAGTACACCCAGCACACCACCGAGGATGCCGCCGACGACTAACCCCAAGAAAACCCCATCTCCAAAACGACTTTCCGACTGACTCACACTAACCTCGTCTATCTCTTGCTCTACTATAAGGGGATTGTTTCGGTTTGCGCCATGCGTTCTGTGCGTCCTGATGGAAGAGAAGCTGACCAGTTACGGGCAGTTTCCTTTGAGCGAAATTACACCCATTTTGCCGCAGGCTCCGTGTTGGCGCGTTTTGGTGAAACGGCAGTTTTATGTACGGCTTCGATCGAAGAAACTGTCCCTTCTTTCCTCAAAGGTCAAGAGCGCGGCTGGTTAACGGCCGAATATTCCCTCCTACCTGGCTCCACTCCCGGTGGTCGGGCTAAGCGCGAAACCCAGCGGCCTTCAGGGCGAACCCAAGAAATTCAACGTTTACTGGGGCGGTCTTTACGGATGTGTCTGGACTTAGAAGAATTAGGTACTCGAACTATTACCATTGATGCTGATGTCTTACAAGCCGATGGTGGAACCCGTACTTGTGCGATTACTGGCGGTTATGTGGCGCTCTGTGATGCCTTAAGTTATTTACAAGCTAGTGGTAAACTTACGGTTAATCCTTTACGCTACCAAATTGCTGCGATTTCTGTTGGTATGGTAGCAGGCGAAAACTGGCTTGATCTGTGTTATGCCGAAGACTCAAGGGCTGATGTCGATATGAATGTGGTGATGACCAGCCAAGGTGGTTTGATTGAAGTACAGGCCACTGCTGAGCAGGTTCCGTTATACCCGTCTCAATTTAATGCGCTATTGCACCTAGCCGAGTCAGGCATTACTAAGTTATTTGACTACCAAAAACAAGCTCTCAACTAACCGCTACCATAGAAGAGTAACTGGAGCATTGTGATGAAAAATCTAGGGCTTTTTCTGGTGCTATTCGCATTGGGTAATACAGTGCAGGCCGAAACTCTCATACCTGTGGCTTCTGCGGTTCAACCGAATCAAGGCATAGTGATTGACCGCATTTTTCCCTATTTGTGGAATCAAGTTTTTGGTAGTATGCGCGATGAAGTCCGTCCCGGACGTACCTATCAATACACCATCGAAGTTGATCCCAAACAAACCCTTTACGTCAATGTGATTTCCCCGCTCAAACAAGCTTATATCTATGTCCCTGGTGGAGGACAGGCTCTGGCAGCTGATGGCTCTCGCCCGATTACCCGACACTGGCAAGGGAACATTGCTGGTCAAAAAACGGTTGCCTTGCAAGTATGGAGTAATTGGCAAACCGATTTTATTCTGGAAGTGACCCGTAAGTAAGCCCCTTAGCCCCCACCCCAGTGCTGGGAACAAAGTCCAGTTCGTACTTTATTTGAGCACTTAGCTAAAAATAGAAAAAGTGTCCTGCGGTATTTCTGAAAGCGTCGCCTGTGCAATTCAGAGGCTCTCAATCTTGCGTAGCCTGAGCCTCACGTAACGCTGCCGTGAATAGGAAAAAAGTAGCTGGAGCTGTAATTAGCAAAATTATAACCGTGGCGATGACCCCAAAGCGGGGGGTTGCCGTGAGTTCAAATACTGATCCGACGGCGGCAATGGCTGCGATACAAGAGCCACCTAGCAGGAGTAAAACCTTGAGCGGCATAATATACCGAGATTGTTGCCTCTTTAGATTATCAAAAGCCTCTACGTTTTTATAGTCCCCTTATTTTACGGTTAATAAAGTTCCTTTTTCATTGGCGGCTTCTTGCATAAATTGCTGTAGCTCGCCGTGATCATCACCTTTGAGATAACGATCCCAAAAAGCAAGACTGGCCTTTTGAAGGGTAAGGTGGGTGCGGTACATGACCGCTCGACCGTTGCGCCCTTGCGCTCGTTTAGGTTTGTAGTCATTGTACGAACCATGTGCTGCACCATTGATCACCAGATGAAATTTATTGCCCTTGGGCATGTGATCAAAGGGCTCTTTACGCCAAGATTCGCCACGTTCGCGCGTGCCACTGACGGTCATCACCGGCAGATTAATCTGTGACCAAGAGTCTTCACTCAGACCAAATTTACCCGTGCCCTGGGGCGAGATTGCCAAACAAGCTCGAACCCTTGTTTCTGGCATGTAGAGACTCCGGCCTCCGGGAAATGTTACCTTAGCTCCTCCCAAAAGCATGGTCGTAAACGCGCCAAAGGAATGTCCTGACATGCCAATACGGGTGCCATCAACCCGTCCGCGCAAAGCCGGGATACGCCGGGCTAGCTCCGGTAATGAACTAATCAAAAACGTCATATCCTGAGCGCGATCTAGCCATTGCTGAGGGTCGGCATTCGTATCTAGCAAGGCGATAATCCCTTCTTCTTGCGCAGCCGCCTTATCACTTCCGGGGTGACTTGGGTGAATGATGATGTAACCATGACTTGCCCAAAAACGGCTGAGATGTATAAAAGCATCTCTAGAACCGCCCGTACCATGGGAAAAAAAGATCACTGGAAATACACCCTCTGCTTTGGGGTAATAGATTTTGAGGGGAAGCGAGCGATGACGTTGGCTATCTTCGAGAGTAAATTCTACGGCGGCTGGCGGATAGGCACCCAGCTGATAAGTGAAACTTGGCTCACCAGAAGATTCGACCTTAACGCGCCCATTAACAAAAGCTAAGGCGCCCAAAGCCATCAAAATCAAAGCCAGGATCAGCAGCAATTGACCGCCGCCACCTTGCATAATAAACCGTTCGATAAATCTCACAGGGTCTCCATCTGTTGCTGAGATTGGTATTTTAGGGTACACTTAGCACTTAGGTGCTGAGAGTGCTAAAAGTTTAGGCAGCACCGGAGGAAAGACTTATGGCGACAACATTGACCGTGGGCGCATCTTCCCTGCGTCCTTTGGGAGACCGGGTACTGATTAAGATTGTAGCCCAAGAAGAAAAAACTGCGGGCGGGTTATTCTTACCTGACTCTGCCAAAGAAAAGCCCCAAATTGGTGAAATCGTTGCGGTCGGCCCCGGGCGCAAGAACGATAAAACCAGTACCATACAGCCCTTGGACGTGAAAATTGGAGACAAAGTTTTGTACTCCAAATACAGCGGTACCGAGATCAAAATTGAAGGAGCGGAATACCTCCTCGTTAACGAAAAAGACATCCTCGCAATTGCCGAATAAGGAGCAAATCTCATGGCTAAACAAATTGTGTTTGACGAGCAAGCACGCCGCGCCCTCGAACGTGGCGTTAATGCCCTCGCTGACGTTGTCCGCGTCACCCTTGGCCCCAAAGGTCGTAACGTCGTCCTCGAAAAAAAATTCGGCGCGCCTCAGATCATCAATGATGGGGTGACCATTGCCAAAGAAATCGAACTCGAAGACCTCCTCGAAAATACTGGCGCTCAACTAATCCGTGAAGTGGCCTCCAAAACCAATGATGTCGCGGGTGATGGCACCACGACTGCAACGGTTTTGGCGCAAGCACTGATCAAAGAAGGCTTAAAAAACGTTGCTGCTGGCGCTAACCCCATCGCCCTCAAACGCGGCATCGAAAAAACCGTAGCTAAACTCGTCGAACAAATCGCCATCATCGCCAAACCCGTTGAAGAAAACGAAACCATTGCTAAAGTGGCGACGATTTCCGCAGGTGATGAAGAAATTGGTGCAATGATTGCCGAAGCCATGGGCAAAGTTGGTAAAGAAGGCGTAATCACCGTCGAAGAATCCCGCTCGCTCGACACTGAACTCGAAGTGGTAGAAGGGATGCAATTTGAGAAGGGCTATGTCTCTCCTTACTTCATGACCGATGCCGAACGCATGGTAGCAGACCTCGAAGAACCCTACATCTTGATCACCGACAAAAAAATCTCGGTC
This sequence comes from Gloeobacterales cyanobacterium, assembly GCA_038226175.1. Classification (GTDB taxonomy): domain Bacteria; phylum Cyanobacteriota; class Cyanobacteriia; order Gloeobacterales; family Anthocerotibacteraceae; genus JBBRQP01. The sequence continues at coordinate 1,582 of JBBRQP010000005.1, read as the reverse complement.
ATCTCTGATTTGATCCCTGTCCTCGAAAAAGTTGCCCGTTCTGGTCGTCCGCTCTTGATTCTCTCCGAAGACCTAGATGGCGAAGCACTGGCTACCTTAGTGGTCAACAAATTGCGTGGCGTTCTCAACGTTTGTGCCGTCAAAGCCCCTGGTTTTGGTGACCGTCGTAAAGCGATGCTCCAAGATATCGCGATTTTGACTGGTGCTGACGTGATCTCTGAAGATATCGGTCTTAAATTAGAAACCGTGACCTTAGAGATGCTTGGTCAAGCCCGTAAAGTAGCGGTTACCAAAGACAAAACCACGATTGTCGCTGGTGACACCAACAGAGACGCTGTAGCCCAACGGATTGCTCAAATTCGTCAACAAATTGACGCTTCTGACTCTAGCTACGACAAAGAAAAATTACAAGAACGCCTTGCCAAACTCTCTGGCGGTGTGGCGGTAATTAAAGTCGGTGCTGCAACCGAAACCGAGCTCAAGGATCGTAAACTGCGCATCGAAGACGCTCTCAACGCGACTAAAGCTGCCGTTGAAGAAGGTATCGTGCCCGGTGGTGGTACAACCTTGCTGCACCTGACCAAACATATCGCCGCGATCAAAGCTAGTCTGGGTGCCGAAGAAGCGATTGGTGCGAGCATTGTCGGACGGGCTCTCGAAGCACCCGTGCGTCAAATTGCAGAAAACGCAGGTCTTGAAGGCTCGGTCATCGTTGAGAAAGTACGTGAACAGTCCGACAACATGGGCTTTGACGCACTCAACAACGTCTATGTAGACATGATCGCCTCGGGTATCGTTGACCCAGCGAAAGTGGTTCGTTCTGCGCTCCAAAATGCAGCTTCCATTGCGGGAATGCTCCTCACCACCGAAGTTGTTATTGTCGAGAAACCCGACAAAAATGCTGGTGGTGGTGGTGCTCCTGATATGGGCGGAATGGGTGGCATGGGTGGTATGGGCGGCATGATGTAGCCCAACCTAATTAAGCGTAAACCCTCTGTTCGCAGAGGGTTTTTTTAGTGAATGGCGCTGTTAGTTAGCCCTTGATTTCAAGAGTTGATTGTGAAAAGCCATTGAATTTTAGATTACCAGGGTGGTTTCCAAGCCCTGACTTTAACAGAGTAGTAAACTTTGGCAATAAATGGAGCACGATGATCTTGGATAAATTTTCTCATTGCAGGAAGATTTTTGACAAAAGCTTTCCCTATTTGAGAGCCGTTTAGTTTATTGGAAGCCAAAACAAATACACGGGCATTGGCGTTACGCAGAGCTTCTATTTCTAGGGGGGTGCGTCCTATACTTTCGTCTTTAGTAAGAATTATCCAATTTTTTGCTGCGACAACAGGCAGCCACGCTACATCTTCAGTTCCTTGGACAAAGTGGTCATCATGAGTCTCCACAATTTCTCCAACTTCTCTTAAAGCTTCAACTACATGCTTTCGTCCTAATACACTTTCCGCTTATAGAATAAGGTATGGTAAAGAACCTTAGTCTTGTGAACCACCTGAGTGTGGAAGAATTAGAAAAGCGCTACCGCCAAGCAACGGACGGGGTGGAACGCACCCACCTGCAAATTATTTGGTTA